>JAPLAT010000215.1 GCA_026393175.1 Pseudonocardiales bacterium | reverse complement strand
CCCGTCGCCGACGACCCCGCGCCGGTGCGCCGCCGGGCCCCCGCACCCGCGAGCGCCGAGCCGTCCGCGCCCCCGCCCGCCGCCCCTGCCGCGCCGGCCCCGCAGGACGACGCCCCGCCTGTCGACAGCAGCGACGACGATGCCGGGGACAGCGACGACGACGGCGGCAGCGCCCCGGAGGACGAACGGGACCAGGAGCCGGCCGACCGCGAGCGCCCGTCCCTGCTCGGCGGCGTCACCGACAGGCTGCTCGGCAGCGTCGACCGCACCTCGTGCGGCGTGCTCGGCGTCGCCTGCTGACTCCGCCGCCCCGCTCGATGCGGAGGTGACCGGACGAGGGGCCCCTGTCGGTCCGCGATGCCGGCCGAGAGTGCACCCACGACGCTTCTGACCGGACAGGCTGCACCGGCGGCGTCGCGGCCCGGCCGACGGTGCGCAGGGGCGTTCCACGCGACACCGGATGTGATCCGACACGATCTCGGCGTGAGCGCGCCCAGGGCAGTTGTCACCGCTCACCGGACCCTGTCCCCGAGAGTGCAACCAGGCTCCTCGCCACCGCACAGGGTGCACTCTCGAGTTCGCGGCCCCCGGCGAGAGCGCACTGAGGAAGGTCCCCACCAGCCAGAGCGCGATCTCGACGTCGCAGGCCCGGCCTGTGGCGAACTCGGGACGGTCGACACCGCCGGGACGCGGCGCGACGGGGCGCGGTCTCGCGGTCGCGGCCGAGAGTGCACCCAGGCCGCTCACCACCCCACAGGGCGCACCCTCGGCGTCGCCGCTCCGGCCGAGAGTGCACCCAGGACGGTCCCCGCCGGACGGAGTGCACTCTCGCGGTCGCAGGCCCGGCCAGGGGCGTACTCGGAGGGACGGGGCTCAGGCGACGTCGTCGAGCCGGTACCCCATGCCCCGGACGGTGGTGATCCGCTCCGCGCCGAGCTTGCGGCGCAGGTAGCGGACGTAGACGTCGACGACGTTGGAGCCCGGGTCGAAGTCGTAGCCCCACACGTGGCTGAGCAGCTGCTCGCGGGACAGGACCTGGCCGGGGTGGCGCAGGAACGTCTCGGCGAGGGCGAACTCGCGCGCGGACAGGTCCACGGTGCGCCCGCCCACCTGCGCGCGGCGGGTCCGCAGGTCCAGCTGCAGGCCGCCGTGGGTGAGGACGGTCAGCTCCGCGGACCGCTCGGTGGACAGCCGCAGCCGCACCCGGGCGAGCAGCTCCTCGAAGCGGAACGGCTTGGGCATGTAGTCATCGGCGCCGCCCTCCAGCCCGGCGACGGTGTCCTGGACGCTGTCGCGCGCGGTCAGCACGATCACCGGGATCGTGCAGCGGTCGGAGCGGAGCTTGCGCAGGACCTCGAACCCGTCCATGCCGGGCAGGCCGATGTCGAGCACGAGCAGGTCGAACCCGCCGGTGACGGCGTAGTCGTAGGCCGCGACGCCGTCGCCCACGACGGTGACGGCGAACCCGTTGGCCGTCAGCCCCTTCTCGACGAACGCCGCGATCCGCGGCTCGTCCTCGGCGATCAGGATGCGGCTCATGTCTGCGGCTCCAGGTGGGGGACGACCAGGGTGAACGTGGCGCCGCGGCCGGGGACGCTGTCCAGCAGGACGCGTCCGCCGTGCGCGACGGCGATGGCGCGGACGATCGCGAGCCCCAGCCCCGCGCCCTCGGAGCGGGGCCCCGCCGACGAGCCGCGGGCGAAGCGCTCGAAGATGCGGTCACGATCGGCGTCACCGATGCCCGGGCCGGAGTCGGCGACCCAGAACCGGAGCTGCCCGCCCGCGAGCTGGGACCCGAGCGCGACCCGCGTGCCGGGCGCGGTGTAGCGCACGGCGTTGTCGGCGAGGGCGACGACGGCCTGGGTGAGGCGCTGCGGGTCCAGGTGGGCGTCCACCCGGGCGACGGTCTCCAGCACCCACTCGCGGTCGCCGAGCTTCGCGACCTTGCCGAACACGTCCTCGGTCAGCTCGCCGACGTCGACGGTCTCGGGGTGCAGGAACGTCGGCTGCTCGGACCGGGCGAGCAGCAGCAGGTCGGACACCATGCGGTTCATCCGCTCCAGCTCGTCGTCCACGAGCTGGACGGTGCCGGCGACGTCGTCGGGGTCACGCGGGTCGAGCACCTCCAGGTGCCCGCGCACGATGGTGATCGGGGTGCGCAGCTCGTGGCCCGCGTCGTCGACGAAGCGCCGCTGGGCGGCGACGCCGGTCTCCACGCGGTCGAGCATGGCGTTGACGGTGCGGACGAGGTCGCCGAGCTCGTCGCCGTCCGCGGCGGAGCCCGGCGGGATGCGCCGCGACAGGTCGGTGTCGGTGATGGACCGCGCCGTGTCGGCGACGTCGCGCAGCGGCCGCAGGATCCGGCCCGCGACCAGCCACGCACCGCCCGCCGCGCCGAGCGAGGTCAGCGCGCCGATCACGAGCATGACGCGCGCGGTGTCGTGGGCCGGGCCGCGCTCGGCGTCCGCCAGGTAGGCCGCGACGATGACGCCGCGGCGCCCCTGCGGCTCGGCGAAGTCGATCGGGACGGCCAGGTACAGCACCTCACCGGCCGCGGGGCTCTCGTAGGTCGCGCGGACGGGCGCGGCCACGGCACCCACGAGCGCCGTGAACGCCGCGTCGCCGGCGAGCACCGGGGGCGCGCCGTCCGAGCGGGCGCTCTGGTAGGCGAACGCGCCGTCGATGTAGCCGAGGAACTTCTCGTTCGGGCGCGCCGTGTTGTACGCGATCGCGGCGTCGAGCACCTCGTCCAGCGACCCGAACGGCTGCCCGTCGCGCGGGTTGACGCCCTCGTCGACGACGGACCGGAACTCCTCGACCTCCGTGACGAGCGCCGCGGTCATCCGGTCGTTCGTGTCCTGCAGCAGCAGCCGCCACGTCACGAACGTGACGACGCCCAGCGCCGCCAGCACGAGCAGCAGCACCCAGCCGATGATCCGGGCGCGCGCGGTCGACGGCCGGGGCCACCGGCCCCGCCCCGTCGCGGGCGGCGCCGCGGCCGGGGCACCCGCGGCGGCGTACCCGGGGGGCGTGCGCACGGGGACGTGGGTCGTGGTCATCGGGTCGGCCGCCCGGTCAGTCGTCGTCGGCGTCGTCGTCGGCGTCATCGTCGTCGTCGAGGTCGTCGTCATCGTCGTCGTCCGCGGGCGGCGGCGCCACGTAGCCGTCCGGGTCGCGCGGCTGCGGGGCCGGGGCCGGCAGGGCGGGCACGCCCGGCGCGGCGCCGTCCGGGGCGGGCACGTTCGGGGCGGGCACGTCCGGGGCGGGGACGACGTCGGCGGCCGGGGCGGGCACGGCGGGCGCCTGCACCCGGATCGGCTCGACGACCGGGTCCCCGCCCGAGGTGCGGGCCGCCGTGACGCCGACCACGATGCCGGCCAGCAGCAGCAGGCCGACGACGACGGTCAGGGGGGTGCGCACGGGAGCCATCGTGCGCACCCGCGATGGAGGCCGGGTGAGAGCCCGATGAGACGCCTCTCATCTTCGGCCCGCGGTCGCGTCCGATTCCCGCCAGTCGGGGGTCCCGGGAGGTGGCATCGTCGTTCCCGTGACGCTCGACCACGACCGCTGCTACAACGCCCTCGCCTCCCGCGACGCGCGCTTCGACGGGCACTTCGTGGCCGCCGTCCGGACCACCGGCATCTACTGCCGGCCCTCCTGCCCGGCCATCACGCCCAAGCGGGGCAACGT
>JAPLAT010000413.1 GCA_026393175.1 Pseudonocardiales bacterium | reverse complement strand
CGGGCTTCACGACGTCGGAGAGCCGCACCACCCCCAGCAGGCGCCGGTCGTCGGCCACCACCAGGGGCGTGCCGCCCGCCCGGGAGACGGCGTCGACCACCTCCCGCACCCCCGGCCCGGCCGTCCCGCCGCTCCGCCCGGCCCACTCCAGCACCGCGCTCGCGGCGCCCTTGCGGACCCGGCGGCCGCCCACGTCGACCCCCGACATCCGGGTCTGCGCCGTGAACGGCACGAACTCGGCGACCGCCTCCTCGGCCGTGGCCTCGGCGGGCAGGCCGTGCTCGGCGGCGCAGAGCGCGACGATGGAGCGGCCCTCGGGCGTGGTGTCCGCGAGGCTGGACAGCCGGGCGGCGGCCGCCAGCTCCGCGACCTCGACGCCCTCGGCCGGGACCAGCTCCGTCGCCTGCCGGTTGCCGAAGGTGATCGTGCCGGTCTTGTCCAGCAGCAGCGTGTCGACGTCCCCCGCGGCCTCGACGGCCCGGCCCGACGTGGCCAGCACGTTGCGCTGCACGAGCCGGTCCATGCCGGCGATGCCGATGGCCGAGAGCAGCGCGCCGATCGTGGTCGGGACGAGGCAGACCAGCAGCGCGGTGAGCACGACCAGCGACTGCTGGGCGCCGGAGTAGCCCGCCATCGGCTGCAGCGCGACGACGGCGAGCAGGAAGATGATCGTCAGCGCCGACAGCAGGATCGTCAGCGCGATCTCGTTGGGCGTCTTCTGCCGCTCGGCGCCCTCGACCAGCGCGAGCATCCGGTCGACGAACGACTCCCCCGGCCGCGTCGTGATCCGCACGACGATCCGGTCCGAGAGCACCGTCGTGCCGCCGGTGACCGAGGACCGGTCCCCGCCGGACTCCCGGACCACCGGCGCCGACTCCCCGGTGATCGCCGACTCGTCGACCGTCGCGATGCCCTCGACGACGTCGCCGTCGCCGGGGATCACCTCGCCGGCCTCGACGACCACGCGGTCGCCGATGCGCAGGTCGGTGCCGGGCACCTGTTCCTCGGCGCCCGACGACGTGAGCCGCCGGGCCACCGACTCCTTCTTCGTGCGCCGCAGCGCCTGCGCCTGCGCCTTGCCCCGACCCTCGGCCACGGCCTCGGCGAGGTTGGCGAACAGCACGGTCAGCCACAGCCAGACCGCGACGAGCACCGCGAACACGCTCGGCTCGAGGACCGTCAGCACCGTGGTGAGCACCGAGCCGACCCAGACGACGAACATCACCGGGTTGCGCAGCTGCGCCCGCGGGTCGAGCTTGCGCAGGGCCTCGGGCAGCGCCGCGACGAGCTGGGCCGGGGCGAACGCACCCGCCTGCACGGTGCGCCCCTCCACCGGTCTCTCCAGGGTGGGCGTGGTCATGCCAGTGCCTCCGCGAACGGACCCAGCGCCAGCGCCGGGAAGAAGGTGAGGGCGGCGACGAGGACGATCGTGCCGCCGAGGAGCACCCCGAACAGCGGACCGTGGGTGGGCAGGCTGCCCGGCCCGGGCTCGACGCGCTTCTGCGCGGCCAGGGACCCGGCGAGCGCGAGCACCGCGAGGATCGGGACGAACCGGCCGACGAGCATGGCGATGCCGAGCGTCGACTGGAAGAACGGGCTGGTGACGGTGAGGCCGGCGAACGCGCTGCCGTTGTTGTTGGCCGCGCTGGCGTAGGCGTAGAGCACCTCCGACAGCCCGTGCGGGCCGGTGTTGGTGAGCGCGGCGTCGAGCTCGGCGGGCAGGGCCAGCGCCGCACCGGTGCCCAGCAGCACCGTCGCCGGCATCGCGAGGATGGCGACGGCGGCCGCCGTGACCTGCGCCCGGCCGAGCTTCTTGCCCAGGTACTCGGGGGTGCGCCCGACCATCAGCCCGGCCAGGAACACCGCGATGACGGCGAGCACGAGGATGCCGTAGAGCCCGGCCCCGGCCCCGCCCGGCGCGACCTCCCCGTAGAGGATGTTGAGCAGCGTCATGCCGCCGCCCAGGCCGGTGAAGCCGTCGTGCCAGCTGTTCACCGCGCCCGTCGAGGTGCCGGTGGTGGAGATCGCGAACAGCACCGAGGACGGGATCCCGAACCGGGTCTCCTTGCCCTCCAGCGCGCCGCCCGCGAGCAGGTGCGCCGGGCCGTTCGGGTGGCTCTCGGCCCACCACGCGACGGCCAGCATGACCGCCCACAGCGCGCCCATCACGGCGACGAGCAGGTGGCCCTGCCGGGTGTCGCGGACCATCACGCCGAACGTGCGGGTCAGGCACACCGGGACGACGAGCAGCAGGAAGATCTCCAGCAGGTTCGTGACCGCGTCCGGGTTCTCGAACGGGTGGGCGGAGTTGGCGTTGAAGACGCCGCCGCCGTTGGTGCCGAGCACCTTGATGATCTCCTGACTCGCCGTCGGCGCGAGCGCGATCGTGTGCCGCGCGCCGTCGACGCCGGTGACGTCCACGCCCGCCGAGAGCGACATCGTCACGCCCAGCGCGACGAGCACGACCGCCCCGACGGCGGCGATCGGCAGCAGGATCCGCACGACGCCGCGGGTGAGGTCCACCCACAGGTTGCCGATCCGGTCGGTCCCCGTGCGAACGAGGCCGCGCACCAGGGCGACCGCGACGGCCATGCCGACGGCGGCGGACAGGAAGTTCTGCACCGTCAGCCCGGCCATCTGGACCAGGTGGCCCATGACGTCCTCGGGGACGGAGGACTGCCAGTTCGTGTTCGTCACGAACGAGACGGCGGTGTTGAACGCGATCCCGGGCTCCACCGCGCCGCGCCCCAGGCTCAGCGGCAGGAGGCCCTGCAGGCGCTGCAGCAGGTACAGGACCAGGATCGAGACGAACGAGAACGCCAGCAGCGCGGCGGCGTAGACGCTCCAGCGCTGCTCGGTGTCGGGGTCGACCCGGAACAGCCGGTAGAGCGCGCGCTCGACGCGCCGGTGCCCGCGGTCGGTGTAGACGCGGGCCATGTAGCCGCCGAAGGGCCGGTAGACCGCGGCCAGCAGCGCGAGCAGCAGGCCGGCCTGCAGCAGGCCGGCGGACGTCGAGGACATCAGAACCTCTCCGGCCGGACCAGCGCGACGACCAGGTAGCCCAGCAGCGCGAGGGCGACCAGGCCGCCCACCACGTTCGCGATCACAGGCGCTCCAGCCCGCGCAGGGTCAGCGCCAGGGCCAGGAAACCGCCGACCAGCAGCAGCACGTAGGCGATGTCGGGCACCGCGAGAACCTCCCACTCCCCCCGGCCGCTCCGGTGGGGCGAGCGAGAGCCTCCCCCCGGCCGCGGCCGGCGTGGGCCGCCCTGGCGTCGGCTTGACGACCGGGGGTCCGGCCTTGACGCGTCCCTGACGCCCCCGGTGACGCCGCGCACTCCCGCTCCGCCGGGCCAGGCACCACGCAGGGGCCGCGGTCACCGCACAGACCGCGTGGTCACTGCACAGACCGCCGGCGGTCTGCGCGGTGCCCGTGGGTCTGCGCAGTCGTCCTCCCCGGCCCGGGTCCGCCCCTTCAACGCCCAGGGGCGGGCACCACGCAGAGGCCGGGGGCACGCGCAGGGCCGTGATCACTGCGCAGACCCCGTGGTCACTGCACAGACCCCGTGGCCACTGCACAGACCGCCGGCGGCCTGCGCGGTGCCCGTGGGTCTGCGCAGTCGTCTCCTCGGCCCGGGTCCGCCCCGCCAGCGCCGAGGGCCGGGCACCACGCAGGGGCCGCGGTCACTGCACAGACCCCGTGGTCACCGCACAGACCACCGGCGGCCTGTGCGGTGCCCGTAGGTCTGCGCGGTCGTCCTCCCCGCCCGGCCCGTCCGGCCAGGGAGCGGAGCGTCAGGGGGCGGCGCGGGCCAGGCGGCCGGGGGGTGGGGCGGGGACGGCACCGGGGTGCAGGGCCCAGGCCAGCGCCTCGACGCCGTCGACGAGCCGGGGGCCGGCCCGGACGACGTAGGCGGCGGAGTCGATCGCCCAGACCGGCACGCCGGGGAACCGGGGGGCGACGGCACGGGCCTGGGCGAGCGCGTCGTCCAGGCCGTACCCGCAGGGGGCGACGACGACGGCGTCGGCGGCGGGCAGGTCCGCCCAGCCGGTCGCGGTGCTGCGCGCCGGCCCGCCGCCGACGGGCTCGCCCCCGGCGCGGCGGACCAGCTCGGGCACCCAGTGCCCGGCCAGGAACGGCGGGTCGGTCCACTCCAGCACGAGCACCCGTGGGGCCGGGCGGCCCGCGACGGCCGCGGCCACGGCGGCGAGCCGCGCGCGCAGGGCGGCCACCAGCGCC
>JAPLAT010000147.1 GCA_026393175.1 Pseudonocardiales bacterium | reverse complement strand
GACGGCGCTGGCGCCGATCGTGGTCGCGACGACCACGGCGGCGCTCTGGACGCTGATCGCGTTCGGCGTCCTCATCGCCGCCACCGCGCTCTGGTCGCTGGCTCAGCCCGGGTCGGTCGCCAGCGAGTACGTGCACGTCGCGCTGGGCGTGCTGCTCTTCGTCTCGCCGTGGGTGTTCGCCTACGCCGACCTCACCGGGGCGGCGTGGACGTCCTGGGTCGCCGGGGTGCTCACCGTCGCGGTGGGGCTGGCCGCCCTGCCCGCGGCCACCGCCGACCACCGCGCGGTCGCCGGCCAGCACTGAGCCGGCCGGCACGGGGCCGGGGGGCACCGGTCCCGCCGGCGCCGGCCCGGGCACCACGGAGCCGGCGGGTGGAGCGGGCACGGCCGAGACGCGCGCGCGTCGCGGCCGTGCCGCGCGTGGTCGCGCACGTCAGGATGTCGGCATGACCGACGAGCCGGGCGCGCGCGAGCGAATCCTGGCCGCCGCGGAGGAGCTGTTCGCGGCGGCCGGCTTCGACGCCACCCCCACCTCCCGCGTCGCTGAGCGCGCCGGGGTGCCCAAGGGGCTGGTGCACTACTACTTCCGCCGCAAGTCCGACCTGCTCGAGGCGCTCGTCGAGCGGCTGCCCGGCGACCGCCTCGACCCCGCCGGGCTGGTGGTGCCCGGCGACGTCGCCGCGAGCCTGCACCGCCTGGTCGACGCGCTGGACCGCACGCTCGACGCCTCCGCCGTGCTGTCGCACCTGCTCTTGCGCGAGGCCGACACCCACCCGGCCGTGCTCGCCGAGCTGGAGGCCCGCTACGAGCGGCTCGTCGAGCTGGTGCGGGCCGTCGTCGCCGCGGCCCGGCCGGAGGGCGCGGCGCCCGCCGACGTCGACAGCGCCGCGCGGCTGCTCGCCTCGGCCGTCAGCCACCGGCACTCGGTCGCCCGCCACGCCGACGAGGGCCAGGAGACCATGCACCGCGAGCTGCGGTTCCTGGCCGACGCCCTGGCCGCGGGCGCCGGTCAGGACCGCGGGGCGACCGCGCAGTAGGACGTCCCGGCCGTGATCCCGGGCAGTGCGGCGCGGGCGGCGTTGAGGCTGCGCCAGTCGTCGGCCGCCGGGTCGACGCGGCCCGCGACCGCCGCGAGCGCGCACGACCGCTGCGGCTCGGGCAGCCGGGCCAGCGCCGGGGCGGCGTCGGCCGACAGCTCCGACAGGTAGGTCAGGTCGATCGAGCCGGTGGCCGCGAACCGGTCGACGTTGCGCTCGGCGACGATCCGCTCCGGGTCGGCCAGCGCGAGCGCCAGCAGCATCACCGCGCCGGTGACGACCATGCCGCGCACCGGCCGCGCCCCGCGCACCACGCCGACCAGCACCAGGACGAACCCGGCGCCCAGCCACAGCTCGCAGACCAGCACGACCAGCCGCAGCACCGTGGAGCCGTAGGCCTGCTCGTAGAGCCACATCCGGCCGATCGCGGTGGCCACGATCCCGAGCGTGAGCACGGCGAGCACCGCCAGCGGTGCGCGGCGGCCGTCCGGGGCGAGGCGTTGCCCGACCAGGATCACGCCGAGCGCGAGCACCGTGACCGCGATCAGCTGCCAGAACCCGGTGCGCGCGTACTCGGCGTAGGTGAGACCCGTCGTGGCGCGGACGTGGTCGTCGCCGCCGAGCAGCGTCACGACCTGGACGAGCGTGAACGCGGCGAACAGCGCGGCGAGCACCCCCAGGGGCAGCGCCCACTCCAGCGGTCGCAGCGGCGAGCGGCGCGGCGCCCGGACCGCCGGCTCCGGCGGGGCGACCAGCAGGTAGGACGCCCCGAGCAGGGCCGCGGCGCCGCACCCGGCCAGGACGGCGGTGCGGGCGGCCGAGTCGCCGTCCAGCGCGGGGACGACGGCCCCGACGACCGCGGCGAACGCGGCGTCGGCCGAGGCCAGCAGCGGGACGAACACCAGCAGCAGCGCGCCGCAGGCCAGCGCCGAGACCGCGATGCGGGCGCTCCCGGCCCCGCGGGGCAGCCCGCGCACGACCCACGGCAGGGCCCGCGCCGCGGCCACCCACACCACGAGCGCGCTCACCAGCGTGCTGCGGAACGCCCGCCCGGCGACGGCCAGCGACCCGGCCGCGACGGCGGCGAGCAGGCACAGCGTCACCAGCCACTCCGCGTCGCGCAGCGCGCTCACCGCGGCCAGCCCGACGGCCAGCGCGCCCCACCCGGCCCCGGAGCGCACGGCCCCCGCGTTGGGCGCGGCCGGTCGGGCGTGCCAGCGGACGGCCGCGGCGAGCAGCCCCAGTACCAGCGCGGTGACCGGCCAGCCGAGCCCCGGCGCGCCCTCCGGCACGGCCACGGCCGTCACCACCGCCGCGGCCACCGCGGCCCCCAGCACCACCCGCGACGGCGGCGGGGGCGGCCCGGTCCACCTCTCGCCGAACAACGAGACCGGCGACCCCGCCGCCGTACCCCCGGACCGGGTGGTGGGCACAGCGCCGGCCGCGCCGGCGGGTTGTGCGCGGACCGGGTGGTGGGCACCGCGCCGGCCGCGCGGGCGGGTTGTGCGAGGGGGGTCGGGGCTGTGCCGTCGGCCGGAGTGGTCGCCACCGCGCCGGCCGGGCCGCACAGCGCGCCGGCGGGCTGTGCGAGGGGGGTGGGGGCTGTGCCGTCGGGCCGGGGCCGTGCGAGGGGGGCGGTGCCGGCCGCCGAGCGCTCGGCGTCGGGCGTCGCGCCGTCCGGGAGCGGCGTCCGGGCCGGGTCGGGACGGCCGGGGCGCCTGCCGCGGGTCACGCCGCACGCTCCACGGCCGCCGGGAGCCCGGCGCCGCGTACACCGGCACCGCTTACACCGGCACCGCTTACACCGGCACCGGGCACACCGGAACCGGGGAGCCCGGTGCCCGGCAGCCCGGAACCGGGGAGCACGACCCGGATCCGGCAGCCCGGGCCGCCGTCGACGACGGCGATGGTGCCGCCGTGCAGGTCCACGACCCACCGGGCGATGGCCAGCCCCAGGCCGGTCCCGCCGCCCGCGGCCCGCTCGCCGCGGGTGAAGCGGGCGAACACCCGCTCGCGGTCCTCGGGGGCGATGCCCGGGCCGGAGTCGGTGACCTCCACGACCAGGTCCCCGCCGCGGATCCGGCCCCGCACGTGCACGTCGCCGCCGGGCGGACCGTGCCGCACGGCGTTGTCCAGCAGGTTCACCAGCACCTGGTGCAGCCGGGCCCGGTCGGCGAACGCCGTGGCCCCCGGCGGGTCGACGTCCATGGCGAACCCGGTGCCCCGGCCGGCGACGGCCGCTGCCACCCGCACCTCGGCGACGGCCTGCGCCAGCAGCGGGCCCAGCGCGACCACCTCCCGCTCCAGCACGCTCACCCCGGCGTCGAGCCGGGACAGGTCCAGCAGCTCGGCGACGAGCCTGCCCAGCCGCTCGGTCTGGGCGAGCGCGGTGCGCAGCGTCGCCGGGTCCGGCTCGGCCACCCCGTCGACGACGTTCTCCAGCACGGCGTGCAGCGCCGCGATGGGCGTGCGCAGCTCGTGGGAGACGTTCGCGATGAGCTCGCGGCGCTGCGCGTCGGCCGCGGCCAGCTCGCCCGCCATGGCGTTGAACGCCGCGGCCAGCTGCCCGACCTCGTCGCGCGACGTGGCCCGCACGCGCCGCGAGTAGTCGCCGCGCGCCATCGCCCGGGCGGCGGCGATCATCTCGCGCACCGGGCGCGTCATGCCGTGGCCGAGCACCTGGGCGGTCGCGAGCACGATCGCGACCGTGGCCAGCGTCGTGAGCAGCGGGGGCTGCCAGCGGAACTCCAGCCAGAGGTAGGCCAGGCCGGCGCCGCCGGACACCAGCAGCAGGATGCTGATCTTGAGCTTGATCGAGCGGACGGGATCGAGCGGGCGGATCACGAACCCACCTCCAGGGCGTAGCCGACACCGTGGACGGTGCGGATGAGATCGGCGCCGAGCTTGCGGCGCAGGGCCTTCACGTGGCTGTCGACGGTGCGGCCCGCGGTGCCGTCCGTCCAGCCCCACACGGCGGCGACGAGCGCCTCCCGGGCGTGCACGTGCCGCGGCCGGGCCGCGAGGTGCACCAGCAGGTCGAACTCGAGGGGGGTCAGGTGGGCCGGCTCGCCCGCGCGGACGACGCGGCGCTGCGCCGGGTCGATCTCCAGGTCGCCCAGGACGATCCGGTCGGGAACCGCCGCCCGCGTCCGGTCGATGCGCCGGAACAGCGCGTGCACGCGGGCGGCGAGCTCGCGCGGGGAGAACGGTTTGGTCAGGTAGTCGTCCGCACCGACGGCCAGCCCGACGAGCAGGTCGGTCTCGGCGTCGCGCGCGGTGAGCATGAGCACCGGCACCGGGTGCTCGGCCTGGATGCGGCGGCAGACCTCCAGGCCGTCGAATCCGGGGAGCATGACGTCGAGCACGACGAGGTCCGGCCTTCCCGCCGCGGCGGCGGCCACGGCCGACGGCCCGTCGTGCGCGGTCTCCACCGCGTAGCCCTCCGCCCGCAGCCGCGCCGCGACCGACGCCGCGATCGTCGGCTCGTCGTCCACCACCAGCACCGTCCGCACGACGACGACCCTAGGGACGGATCGTGGAGGGGTCCCGGATCCGGTGTGGAGATTCGGTGCAGATGCGCGTGCAGAACGTCACCGGAACGGGAACACCCGTACGTGTCGACAGGCACGTTCGTGGCGGTCCGCCGACCTGGGGCGGACCGGACGGGACGCGCAGGCTGGCACGGGTCGGGACGGACGAGGCGGGAGGACGGACGATGGTGGACCAGGTGATCGTGATGCTGGTGGCGGGACTGGCGGTGCTGGTGCTGCTGGCGGTGGCCGTGACGGTGGCCGACGCGGCCGGGGCGGGCGACCGCAGGCTGCGCGCCGCGGACCGGCGCCGGGCGTGGGAGGCCGGGCGGTTGGCGCGGCGCGCCTGACCGGTCGACCGCGGTCGGGGCGGCAGCGCGACCGGAGGCGATCCGGTCCGGCTCAGGGCAGCCGCGCGACCCCGCGGCCCATCCGGACCAGCCGGCGCTCCTGCGCCGCGGTCCACTCCAGGCCGAGCCGCGCGCGCAGCGCCCCGGGCAGGGTGCCGACGGCGAGGAAGTGCGAGAACCCGCCGATGCCGCGCCCGATCGGGGGCCACGCGCGGGCCAGCGTGGCCGGCCAGCGCGGGTGCGGGATGGCGCTGTGGCGCAGCACGTCGAGGAACGCGTGCGCGGTGGGGTGGTCCTCCAGCACGTCGTCCAGGACGTGCGCGAGGTAGGGCCAGAACGCGCGCTCGTCGGCCGGCATGTGGTGGCGCCGGATGCCCATCGCGAGGCCGAGGTCGACGATCTCGCCGTAGAGCGCCGCGCGCTGCGGCGCGGTGAGCGGGCGGCCGAAGATCCGCCGCATCGTGACCAGCCGCTCGAACAGGATGAGGTGCACCCAGGCGTACGCGCCGGGGTGCAGGGCGTGGTAGCGGCGGCCGCGCTCGTCGACGCCGCCGATGCCGCGGTGCACCTCGCGCAGCCGGGCGCCCTCCGCGGCGGCCGCGGGCCCGCCGCGCACGAGCGTCATCGTCGACTCCAGCGAGTGCGCGAGCCGGCCCCACGGGTCGGTGCGGAACACCGAGTGCTCGCCGACGCCCGCGCCGACGACCGGGTGGGCCACCTGCATCACCATCGACCCCGGCAGCACCATGATCAACCGTCGGTCGGTCGCCAACTCGGCCAGCACGCAGGCATGATGCCGGGGTGGAGAACGCGACGCGCATCGGGTCCGAGCACGGCCTGCCCGGGCACCTGGTCGACTTCGTCGCGGCCCTGCGCCGGCACGGCGTCGCCGTCGGCCCGGGGGAGACCGTCGACGCCGCGCGCGTGCTCGCCGCGCTCGACCTGACCTACCGCGAGCACCTGCGCGAGGGGCTCGCGTCGGCGCTGCTGCGCCGCTCCGGCCAGCGGCAGGCCTTCGACGCGCTCTTCGAGCTGTACTTCCCGGCCGCGCTCGGCGGCGGGTCCGGCGAGGTCGAGGTGCCCCGCGTCGGCGACGCCGACGACGGCCCGGTCGACGTCGACGCCCTGCGCGACGTGCTCGCCGACCTGCTCCGCGACGGCGACCTGGACGCGCTGGCCGAGCTGGCCCGCGCCGTCGTCGACGCGATCGGCACGTCCGGGGCCGCGGGCAACGGCATCCGGGGCGCGGGCGGGCAGCCGAGCTGGTCGGCCTACCAGGCCCTGCGGATGCTGTCCCCGGAGACGCTGCTGGCCCGGATCATGGACGAGCTGCGGGCAGGCGGCGACGTCGACGCGTTCACCGACGAGGTGCTGCGCCGCGAGGTCCGCGACCGGATCGCGGCGTTCCGGAAGATGGTCACCGACGAGGTGCGGCGCCGGACCGCGGAGACCCGCGGGCGCGAGCAGGTGGAGCGGACGGCCGTGCCGAAGCAGGCCGAGCAGGTCGAGTTCCTCTCCGCGCACGCCGAGCAGCTCGCCCATCTCCGCCGCACCGTGCACCCGCTGGCGCGGCGGCTGGCGGCGCGGCTGGCGGTGCGGCGCAAGCACGCCAAGCGCGGCGAGCTGGACATGCGCCGCACGCTGCGCCGCTCGATGTCCACCGGCGGGGTGCCGATCCGCCCGGCCTACCGCAGCCGCCGCCCCGGGCGCCCCGAGCTCGTCGTGCTGTGCGACGTGTCCGGTTCCGTCGCCGGGTTCAGCCACTTCACGCTGCTGCTGGTGCAGGCGCTGCGCGAGCAGTTCAGCAAGGTGCGGGTGTTCGCGTTCGTCGAGCGCACCGACGAGGTCACGCACCTGTTCGAGCCCGGTGCCGAGCTGTCCGGGGTGATGCAGCGGGTGCTGCGCGAGGCCGAACTCGTCGCGTTCGACGGCCACAGCGACTACGGCAACGCCCTGGGCGGGTTCGCCGAGCACTGGGGCTCCGCGATCACCGCGCGCACGTCGCTGCTGATCCTCGGCGACGGCCGCACCAACTACCGCGACCCCAACCTCGCGGTCCTGCGGCGGCTCACCGGGCAGGCCCGGCACGCCCACTGGCTCAACCCGGAGCCGCGCCGGCAGTGGGGCAGCGGCGACTCGGCGGCCCTGCGCTACGCCGACGTCCTGCCGATGCACGAGTGCCGCAACGCCGGCCAGCTCGCCGCCGTCGTCGAGGGGCTGCTCCCGGTGTGACCGTCCGCACGGGGGCTCCTCGGGGCCGGGACCCCATTAGCACGTGCGTATGTCGCGATACCAGCCTTGACGTGGGCTTTACCGCTGGGCAGTGTCACCCGTCAGCGTGACCGCCATCGGGGGCGGCACGCCGGACAAGAAGGTGACTCCCACCCCATGAGTGAACGCCCCACCGCAGGCCGGGCCCGTCGATCACGGGTCCTCGCCACCGCGGGTCTCCTCGCCCTCGCGGGCTCGCTGCTGGCCGCCACCCCGGCCGTCGCCGCGCCGCCCGGGTGCGACAACCGCACGAACAACAGCGTCCGCAAGCTCACCGAGTGCGTCACGCTCGAGGGGGTCCGCGAGCACCTGGAGGCCTTCCAGGGCATCGCCGACGCGAACGACGGCACCCGCGCGTCCGGCCTTCCCGGCTACGACGCGTCCGCCGACTACGTCGCCGAGCAGGCCCGTGCCGCCGGCCTGTCGGTCACCACGCAGGAGTTCGAGTTCCCGTTCTTCGCGATCGAGAGCGAGTCGCTCTCGGCGAACGGCGTCGACTACGAGCCCGGCACCGACTTCCGCACGATGACCTTCTCCGGCAGCGGCGCCGTGACGGCCACCGCCGTCCCGGTCGACCTCCAGCTGCCCCCGCAGGGCAGCTCCACCAGCGGCTGCGAGGCCGCGGACTTCGCGAGCTTCCCCGCCGGGTCGATCGCGCTCATCCAGCGCGGCACGTGCGCGTTCGGTGTCAAGGCGCAGAACGCGCTCGACGCGGGTGCGGCCGCCGCGGTGATCTTCAACGCAGGCACGGAGGGCAGCACCGAGGTCCTCAACGGCACGCTCGGCGCCCCGGTCGACATCCCGGCCGTCGGCACCTCGTTCGACGTGGGCGTCGCCCTGCAGAACGCGACGGTCACGCTGCAGACCACCTCGGTCAGCGACACCCGGACCACGACGAACGTGTTCGCCGAGGTCGCCGGACGCACGGACCGCGTCCTCATGGTCGGCGCGCACCTGGACTCGGTGCCCGAGGGCGCCGGCATCAACGACAACGGCTCGGGCAGCGCCGCCATCCTCGAGGTCGCCCAGAACATCGCGAAGACCAGGCCCGAGCAGACGATCCGGTTCGCCTGGTGGGGCGCGGAGGAGCTGGGCCTGCTGGGCTCGGAGCATTACGTCGCCGACCTGCAGGCCACCGCCCCCGCCGAGCTCGACCGGATCAGCGCCTACCTCAACTTCGACATGGTGGGCTCGCCCAACTTCGCGCGGTTCATCTACGACGGTGACAACTCCGACAACGTCGGTGCCGGGGCCGGCCCGGAGGGCTCCGCCGCGCTGGAGGACGTGTTCCAGACCTTCTACACCGACCGCGGGCTGACGTACGAGGGCACCGACTTCACCGGCCGGTCGGACTACGGGCCGTTCATCGCCGCGGGCGTCGACATCCCGTCCGGCGGGCTGTTCACCGGGGCCGAGGGCGTCAAGACCCCGGAGCAGGCCGCGCGCTACGGCGGCACCGCCGGGGTGGCCTACGACCCGAACTACCACCAGGTGGGCGACACGATCGCCAACGTGAACGACGAGGTGCTCGACCAGAACGCCGACGCGATCGCCTACGCGACGTTCACGGTGGCGAACTCCGCCGAGCTCGTGCCGGACCCCGCCGCCACCGACGTCGCAGGCGACGTCGGGAGCGGGGGCGGTCTGCACGACCACGACCACGGGGTCGACGCTTCCTGACCACAGGTCTCGGGCCCCCGTCCGCAGCCCGCGGGCGGGGGCTCGAACCTGTGTTCGAACAGTGCTAGCGTCGGCGGGGTGACCACCGACCTGTCCTGGCAGCCCGCGCTGCCCGGCGCGGACCTCGCTGCGCCCGTGCACCGGCGCCACCTCGGCGACGGCGCCTGGGTCGACGTCGGGCCGGGCTGGTGCAGCGGGGCGGACGCGCTGTTCACCCGGCTCCTGGAGCGGACGCCGTGGGGGCCGCAGCGCACGGTGCGGATGTACGACCGCGACGTGCCCGAGCCGCGCCTGGTCCACCGCTGGGGCCTCGCCGACGCCCCGGCCGAGCTCGCCGCCATGGCCCGCACGCTGGGTGAGCGCTACGGCGTCGCGTTCACCCAGGTCGGGGCCAACCTCTACCGCGACGGCGCCGACAGCGTCGCCTGGCACGGCGACCGGGTCGCCCGCGAGCTGCCCGAGGCGGTCGTCGCGCTCGTGTCGCTGGGCGCCGTGCGGCCCTTCCGGCTGCGGCCCACCGGCGGTGGCCGGTCGGTGCTGCTGCGGCCCGCGCCGGGCGACCTGCTGGTGATGGGCGGGTCCTGCCAGCGCACCTGGCAGCACGCCGTCCCCAAGTGCCCGGGGGTGGGGCCGCGCATCAGCGTGCAGTTCCGGCACGCCTACCCGGGCTGACCGTTACCCTCCGCGGGTGCAGCGCAAGATCCCCGGGCGCAAGATCGGCGTGATGGGCGGGACGTTCGACCCCGTTCACCACGGCCATCTCGTCGCCGCGAGCGAGGTCGCCGACCGCTTCGGCCTCGACGAGGTCGTGTTCGTCCCGACCGGGCAGCCGTGGCAGAAGGAGGCGCGGCGGGTCAGCCCCGCCGAGGAGCGCTACCTCATGACGGTGGTCGCCACGGCGTCCAACCCGCGCTTCACCGTCAGCCGCGTCGACATCGACCGCCGCGGGCCCACCTACACCGTCGACACCCTGCGCGACCTGCACGCCCAGCTCCCCGACGCGGACCTGTACTTCATCACCGGGGCCGACGCGCTGGGCGCGATCCTGTCCTGGCGCGACGTCGACGAGCTGTTCGGGCTCGCCCACTTCGTCGGGGTCACGCGGCCCGGCTACGAGCTGGAGGACGACCACCTGCCCGCCGGCTCGGTGTCGCTCGTGGAGGTGCCGGCGATGGCGATCTCGTCCACCGACTGCCGCCGCCGCGTGGCGGAGGGGCACCCCGTCTGGTACCTCGTTCCGGACGGCGTGGTGCAGTACATCGCGAAACGCGGCCTGTACCGGGAGCAGGGGGACGACAGGTGACACGACCAGGAGGAGCCGTGATCGGCACGGCGGCCGGGCTGGCGAAACTCGCCGCGGACGCCGGGCGCGAGGCGATCGGGGCCGTCACCGAGGCGCGGGGCAAGCGGTTCCCGCTGGTCGTCGTGACCGGGGCGGCGGGGTCGGGCAAGACGGTGCTGGCCCAGCACCTGCAGCGGGCGCGGCTGCGCAGCTACACGCCCTCGGCGGCGCGCTCGGAGCAGGAGGAGCACATCGACCAGCCGCTGTGGCGCGGCCGGGGCGTGCGGTTCCGGGTCGTGCCGGGGCACGGTGAGGGCGGCGTGCGGTACGCGTCGCTGGCCCGGCTGCTGCACACCGAGCCCGTCGTCGGCGTCGTGCACGTCGTCGCGAACGGGTTCCGCAGCCGCCGCGAGGACGGCGCCGAGCCGGCGACGGAGGCGCTCTCGCTCGACGAGCTGCTCGCCCACCACCGCGCCGAGGAGCAGGCCGAGCTGGACGAGACGCTCACCCACCTCAAGATGGCGATCGCCGCGCACCGGCGCCCGCGCTGGCTCGTGCTGGCCCTGGCCAAGTCCGACCTGTACGCGCCCGACCTGCCCGCGCTGCGGGCGAGCCACGGTCCGGGCGGGTCCGCGCCGGAGGCCCGCAGCATCGACGCGCTGCGCGCGTTCGTCGGCACGGGGAGCCTGCGCTGGGAGGCGCTGCCCGTCGCGACGTGGCTGGAGGACTACCGCTGGCACGACGAGGTGCGGCCCACCGGGATGGACGCCGGGCAGCGCGACGAGCTGCTCCGGACCTTCCGCGAACGCATCTCGGCGCTGGTCGGCCACGGCTGAGGCGACCCGATCGGGGCGGCGGAGTCCGGTGGCTGGGAGGATGGGTCCGGGGCGGGACCACCCGCCGGATGAGGAGCACGGGTGACCGCCACCGATCAGGCGCTCGACATGGCCCGCGTGGCCGTGGCCGCGGCCGCGGACAAGAAGGCCCAGGACATCGTCGTGCTCGACGTGTCCGACCAGCTCGTGATCACCGACTGCTTCGTCATCGCCTCGGCGCCCAACGAGCGGCAGGTGCAGGCGATCGTCGAGGAGGTCGAGGAGAAGCTGCGGCAGCACGGCGCCAAGCCGACCCGCCGCGAGGGGACGCGCGAGGGCCGCTGGGTGCTGCTCGACTTCGTCGACGTCGTCGTGCACGTGCAGCACAGCGAGGAGCGCGGCTTCTACGGCCTCGACCGGCTGTGGAAGGACTGCCCCCGGATCGACTTCCCGGAGGCCGCTCCCGTGGGGGAGGACGGGTGACCCTGCGCCACCTGGTCCTGCTGCGCCACGGGCAGACCGACTACAACGCGACCGGCCGCATGCAGGGCCATCTCGACTCGCACCTCACGCCCGAGGGCGTCGCCCAGGCCGAGCGGGTCGCGCCGGAGATCGCGCGGCTCAAGCCGCACCGGATCATCAGCTCCGACCTGCGCCGCGCCGCCGACACCGCCGACGTCGTGGCCGCGGCGTGCGGGGTACCGGTGGAGGTCGACGCGCGGCTGCGCGAGACGCACCTCGGCGACTGGCAGGGCCGCACGGTCGCCGACATCGAGACCTCCTGGCCCGGCGCGATCGCCACCTGGCGCTCCGATCCCGCGTGGGCGCCCCCGGGCGGGGAGTCGCGGGTCGAGGTCGTGCGCCGCTGCACGCCGGTCGTCGAGGAGCTGGACGACGCGCTCGCCGAGGAGTCCGAGGCCTCCACCGCGGTGCTGGTGGCGCACGGCGGGATGATCGCCGGCGTGGTGTGCGGGCTGCTGGGCATGGCCATCGAGTCCTGGCCCGCGATCGGCGGCCTGGGCAACTGCCGCTGGGCCAGCCTCTCGCGCCGCCCGGACCACCCCCGCTGGCGGCTGGTGGGGTACAACGTCGGGGTCGAGTGAACCGGCCGCTCCTGCTGGTCCTGGGCGACTCGCTGAGCTTCCACGGGCCCGAGCGCGCCGAGCCCGCCGACGACCCGCGGCTGTGGCCCAACGTCGCCGCCGCCGCGCTCTCCGGCCGCGCCGAGCTCGTCGCCGGCATCGGCTGGACGGCCCGGCACGCCTGGCACGCGATCACGCACGACCCGCGCGTGTGGACGCTGTTCCCGCACGTCGACGCGCTGGTGCTGGCCGTCGGCGGGATGGACACGCTGCCCTCGCCGCTGCCCACCGCGCTGCGCGAGCTGATCCCGGCCCTGCGCCCGGACGGGCTGCGCCGCACCGTCCGCACCGGCTACCGCCGCGCCCAGCCCGCGCTGGCCCGCGCGTTCGCCGCGACCCTGCCCGGGGGCGGGCCGGTGGCGCTGCCGCCGCACCTCACCGTGCGGCACCTGGACCTGTGCCGCAGCGCGGTGCTGGCGATCCGGCCGGACATCCCGGTCGTCGCGGTCCTGCCCCCGGTGCACCGCGCCGCGGACTACGGGGCCGTGCACCCCGGCCGCCCGGCGGCCGAGCGCGCGACCCGCGCCTGGGCCGCCCGTACCGGCACCGCCCTGCTCGACCTGCGCGCGCTGGTGGGCGAGCACGTGCTCGCCGGGCGGGGCAACCCCGACGGCATGCACTGGGGCTGGTCCGCGCACGGTGACGTCGGCCGCGCCTGTGCCGAGCTGCTGCGACCGCGCCTGTCCTGACCAGGCGCTGTAGGGTCGCGCGTCGTGCCCGTCTGCGTCGTCACCGACTCCACCGCGTCCCTGCCCGCCGGGGTCGCCGGGCAACGCGGCATCCGCGTGGTGCCGCTGGAGGTGCGGCTGGGGACCCGCTGCGGGCGCGAGGGCCTCGACATCGACACCGCCGCCCTCACCCGTGCGCTGGCCGACCACAGGCTCGACGTCCAGACCTCCCGGCCGACGCCCGACCAGTTCGCCGCCACCTACCGGGCCGCGCTCGACGCCGGTGCGTCCTCGGTCGTGTCGGTGCACCTGTCGCGGGAGCTGTCCGGCACGTGGGACGCCGCGCGGCTGGCCGCCGAGGAGGTCGGGCCGGACCGGGTCCGCGTCGTCGACTCCCGCGCGGCCGCGATGGGGCTGGGCTACGCCGTCCTGGCCGCGGCCGACGCCGCCGAGGCGGGCGGGTCCGGGGCCGAGGTGGAGGCCGCCGCGGCGGACGTCGCCGCCCGCTGCCGCGTGTTCTTCTCCGTCGACACCCTCGACCGGCTCCGCCGCGGCGGCCGGATCGGGGCCGCCGCCGCCCTGCTCGGCACGGCGCTGGCGGTCAAGCCGCTGCTGCACGTCGTGCAGGGGCGGATCGTGCCGCTGGAGAAGGTGCGCACCACCGCCCGCGCCGCCCAGCGGCTGGTGGAGCTGGCCGTCCGTGCCGCCGGTGACGGGCCCGTCGACCTGGCCGTGCACCACCTCGGCGCGGCCGCCCGGGCGGAGGAGGTCGCCGCCCGGCTGCGCGAGCGCGTCCCGGCCGTGGCCCGGCTGCTGGTGTCCGAGCTCGGCGCCGTGATCGGCGCGCACGTCGGGCTGGGGGTGCTCGGGGTGGTGGTCGTCCCGCACGGGCCGGTGCGCGGCTGAGCCCGCCGTCCCGGGTTGTCCCCATGCGGGGTCGGCCGTCCACAGGTTCGCGGCTCGCCGGTCCGGGGTGAGCGACCCGACCTAGCGTCGGACCCGTGGCTGCCCGCGTCCCCGCTCCCGGCGCGCCCGCGCCGATGCCCGCCGGTGGGATCTGGCCGGCGGTGCCCGGGGCCGCCGACCCGCCCGCCGACCCGCCCACGGTCCCGTTCCCGGCCGTGGGGTCCGGCCGGGTGGCGGACGGGCGGTCGCCGGTCGCGGGGAAGGGGGCGGACGGGCCGTGGCTCGGAGGCGGGCGGCCGGGTGGGGCGCCGCCGGGTGAGGGCCGGTCGGGTGGGCCGTGGCCGGGTGACGGCCTCCCGGGTGCGCCGTGGCCGGGAGGCTGACGGCCGGGCCCGCGGCGCCCCGGGCCCACCGGAGGCGGGCGGCCGGAGCCGGACCCGGCACCACCGGAGGCGGCGACGCCCGG
>JAPLAT010000688.1 GCA_026393175.1 Pseudonocardiales bacterium | reverse complement strand
GAAGTCGCCGCCGGGCAGGTCGGTGCGCCCGATCGAGCCCGCGAACAGGGTGTCGCCGGCGAGGATCACCTCGACCCCGTCCCCCGAGCTCGTCACGGTGTCCGTGGAGAACACCACCGACCCGCGGGTGTGGCCGGGCGTGTGCCCGACGCGCAGGGTCAGCCCGGCGAGGGCGAGGTCGCGCCCGTCGGTGAGCTCCTCGACGGCCTTCGGCTCGCGCAGCTCCAGCCGCCCGCCGAAGAACGCCGCGGCCTCGCGCGAGAGGCCCTTCATCGGGTCGGCGAGCATCGCCCGGTCCTCGGGGTGGATGAACGCGGGCACGTCGTGGCCGTCGCACACCGGCGAGACGCTGAAGGTGTGGTCGAAGTGACCGTGGGTCAGCAGCACCGCCACGGGGGTCAGGCGGTGCTCGGCGAGCAGCGCCTCCAGGGGGTCGACGGCGTCCTGGCCGGGATCGACCACGACGCACGCCTCCCCGGGGCCGGGGGCCACGACGTAGCAGTTGGTCTGGAACGACCCTGCCGGGAAACCTGCGACGAGCACCCGACCAGCCTAGTCACCGGGGCCCGTCGATATCGTGGCGCCCGTGGCGACCAACGAGATGCGGCGCGAGGCGGCCAAGCGGAAGCTGAGGAACCAGCAGGAGCGCCGGGCGGCGGCCGCGAAGCGCCGGCAGCGGGTGGCCGTGTTCACCTCGGTGGGCGTCGTCGTCGTGGTCGTGGTCGGCATCGTCCTGTTCACGACGCTGGCCGGCGGCGAGCAGGCCCCCGACCCCGCCGCCGCGCCGACCGACGCACCCGCCACCGAGGCCCCGGCCGGCCCCGTCACCCCCGCGTCGATCCCCACGGAGCTCGCCCCGCTGCCGGTGCGCACGGCGCCGCTGCCCGACCCGTCCAGCTGCGCCTACCCGGCCGACGGCAGCACCCCGGCCCGGCCGGTGCAGCCCCCGCCCGCGGAGGCGCCCGCGTCGGGCACCGTCGCCGTCACGCTGCAGACGAGCGCGGGCACCGTGCCGCTGACGCTGGACCGCGCGCTCGCGCCGTGCACCGTCAACAGCTTCGTCAGCCTCGCCCAGCAGGGGTACTTCGACGCGAGCCCGTGCCACCGGCTCACCACCGACCCGGGCCTTCAGGTGCTGCAGTGCGGCGACCCCACGGGCACCGGCACGTCCGGCCCGGGCTACACGATCCCCGACGAGGTCTTCCCCGAGCTGACGTACGGTCGCGGCATCCTCGCGATGGCCAACACCGGGCAGCCGAACAGCGGCGGCAGCCAGTTCTTCATGGTCTACGGCGACGGCCAGCTGCCGCCGCAGTACACCGCGTTCGGGTCGATCGACCCGGCCGGGCTCGCGGTGGTCGACGCCGTGGCGCAGGCCGGGCACGACGGCTCGCTCGACCCGTCCCCCGGTGGCGGCGCGCCCGTGCAGCCGGTCGTCATCGACAGCGTCACGATCGGCTGACACCCGCCTCCGGCCACCGTGCGTGGTCGGGCACGATCCACGGGTGACCCCGTGCCGCCGTTCGGCCCTCCTGATCGGGGTGACGCTGCTGCTGGCGGTCGCATGCGCTGCGCCGGTCGACACGATCGGCACCGCCGTCCGCGTCGAACAGGGGACACTGCGCGGCGCCCTGGACGGCGACGTCCTGCGCTTCGGCGACGTCCCCTACGCCGCCCCGCCCACCGGCCCGCTGCGCTGGGCTCCCCCGGCCCCGCCCGCCGGGTGGACGGGGGCCCGCGACGCCACGCGGCCCGGTTCGCGGTGCCCGCAGGTGGCGGCGGCGCCCGGGGTCCCGCACGCGACCGCGGCGAGCACGGACGAGGACTGCCTCGTCCTGGATGTCACGGTCCCCGCGGGCACCCCCACGGACGCGCGGCTGCCGGTGCTGGTGTGGCTGCACGGCGGCGGGTTCAGCGCCGGCGCGGGCAGCGACTACGACCCGCGGCGGCTCGCCCTGGCCGGGCCGATGGTCGTGGTCACGGTGAACTACCGGCTCGGCGCGCTCGGTTTCCTCGCGCTGCCCGGGCTGCCGGGGTCGGGGGCGTTCGGGCTGCTGGACCAGCAGGCGGCGCTGGGCTGGGTGCAGCGCAACGCCGCCGCGTTCGGCGGCGACCCGGCCCGGGTGACGCTGGCCGGGGAGTCCGCGGGCGCCGACGGCGTGTGCGCCCAGCTGGCGTCCCCGGCGGCCGCGGGGCTGTTCGCCGCGGCGATCATGCAGAGCGCGGGCTGCGGCACCGCCAACATCGTCGACACGATCCTGCCCGGCACCGGCCCGGCCGGGGACACCTGGAAGCCGCTGCCGGTGGCCGAGGAGGTCGGCGCGGCCGCGGCCCGGCAGCTGGGGTGCGCCGACATCGGCTGCCTGCGGGGCCGGTCGGTCGAGCGGCTGACCGGGGTCGCCGGGATCTACTGGAGCCCGGCGGTCGGCACCACGACGCTGCCCGCCCGCCCCTCGGACGTGCTCGCGGCGATGCCGCCGGTGCCGGTGCTGGCCGGCACCACCCGCGACGAGGGCACGCTGTTCGTGGCGGCGTTCCTGCCCGGCGGGGTCGACGACCGCGGGCTGCGCGAACTGCTCGCGGCCGCGGCGGGCGACCGGGCGCGCGAGGTGGGCGGGGCGTACCGGCCGGTCGGGCGCAGCCCGGCGCGGGTGTGGGCCGACGTCGTCACCGCGCGGGCCTATGCCTGCCCCGCGCTGGCCACCTGGTCCGCCCTGGCCACCCGCGGCCCGGTGTTCGCCTACGAGTACGCCGACAGCGGGGCGCCTTCGCCGTTCGCCGTGCTGCCCGGCGACCTCGCCGGCGGGGCGACCCACGGCGCGGAGGTCCCGTCGCTGCTGGACCTGCGGCCGGGGCCGCCCGCGCCCCCGACCGCCGGGGCGCTGGTGGAGCGCTGGGCGCGGTTCGTCACGACCGGGGACCCCGGCGGGGGCTGGCCCGCGTGGTCGGGCGAGGGCACGGTCCTCACGTTCTCCGCGTCCGGGACGACGACCCGCGCGGCCGCCGACGTGGCGGCGGCGCACCGCTGCGACCTGTGGAGCCGGTGACCGGCCCGCGACCCCGCCGCGGTCAGGCGGCGCTGGTCACCCGGTACACGTCGTAGACGCCCTCGACGTTGCGCACCGCGCGCAGGACGTGCCCGAGGTGCTTGGGGTCGCCCATCTCGAAGCTGAACCGGGACACCGCGACCCGGTCGCGCGACGTCGTCACCGACGCGGACAGGATGTTGACCTTCTCGTCGGCCAGCACCTTCGTGATGTCGGAGAGCAGGCGGTGCCGGTCCAGCGCCTCCACCTGGATCGCGACGAGGAACACCGACCCCGGCGACACCGACCACTCGACGTCGACGAGCCGCTCCTCGCGATTCTTCAGGTCCGTGGCGTTCGTGCAGTCCGTGCGGTGCACGGAGATGCCGCCGCCGCGGGTGACGAACCCGAGGATCTCGTCGCCCGGGACGGGCGTGCAGCAGCGCGCGAGCTTCGTGTAGAGGTCGGCGAGGTCCCCGCCGTCGGCCCGGACGACGACGCCCGCGTCCCCGGCCGCCCGGCGGGCCCGGATCGTGGACGGGGTGGCGCGCTCGGCGAGCTCCTCCTCGGCCTCCTCCACGCCCCCGAGCAGCGCGACGAGCCGCTGCACGACGTGGCGGGCGCTGGCGTGCCCCTCGCCGACGGCGGCGTAGAGGCTGGACGCGTCCGGGTAGTGCAGCTCGCGGGACAGGGCGGCCATCGAGTCGGTGGAGACCAGGCGCTGCAGCGGCATCCCGGTGCGGCGCGCCTCCCGGGTGATGGCCTCCTTGCCCTGCTCGATGGCCTCCTCGCGGCGCTCCTTGGCGAACCACTGCTTGATCTTGGTCTTGGCCCGGGGCGACGCGGCGAAGGCCAGCCAGTCGTGGCTGGGCCCGGCGCCCTCGGCCTTGGAGGTGAAGATCTCGACGACGTCGCCGGACTCCAGCGTGCGCTCCAGCGCGACGAGCCTGCCGTTGACGCGGGAGCCGATGCAGCGGTTGCCGACCTCGGTGTGCACGGCGTAGGCCAGGTCGACGGGCGTGGAGCCCAGCGGCAGCGTCACGACGTCGCCCTTGGGCGTGAACACGAAGATCTCCTTCGTGTTGAGGTCGTAGCGCAGCGACTCGAGGAAGTCGCCGGGGTCCGCGGCCTCGCGCTGCCAGTCGAGCAGCTGGCGCATCCACGACATCTCGTCGACCTCGACGGTGCCGCCCTGGTGGGAGCCCCTGGTCTCCTTGTACCGCCAGTGCGCCGCGATGCCGTACTCGGCGGTGCGGTGCATCTCGTGGGTGCGGATCTGCACCTCCAGCGGCTTGCCGTCCGGCCCGATCACCGTGGTGTGCAGCGACTGGTAGACCCCGAACCGCGGCTGGGCGATGTAGTCCTTGAACCGGCCGGGCATCGGCTGCCACAGGGCGTGGACCATGCCCATCGCCGCGTAGCAGTCGCGCACCTCGTCGACGAGCACGCGGACCCCGACCAGGTCGTGGATGTCGTCGAAGTCGCGGCCCTTGACGATCATCTTGCGGTAGATCGAGTAGTAGTGCTTGGGCCTGCCCTCGACCTGGGCCCCGATCCGCGCCGAGTCCAGCTGCTGGGTGACCTCGTCGATGACCTGCTTGAGGTAGGTGTCCCGGGACGGCGCGCGGGTGGCGACGAGCCGCACGATCTCGGAGTACTTCTTCGGGTGCAGGATCGCGAAGGACAGGTCCTCCAGCTCCCACTTCACCGTGGCCATGCCCAGGCGGTGCGCCAGCGGCGCCATCACCTCGAGCGTCTCACGGGCCTTCTTCGCCTGCTTCTCCGGCGGCAGGAACCGCATGGTGCGCATGTTGTGCAGCCGGTCGGACAGCTTGATGACCAGCACGCGCGGGTCGCGGGCCATCGCCACGATCATCTTGCGGATCGTCTCGGCCTCGGCCGCGGAGCCGAACTCGACCTTGTCCAGCTTCGTCACGCCGTCGACGAGGTGCGCGACCTCGACGCCGAACTCGCGGCGCAGGTCGTCGAGGGAGTAGCCGGTGTCCTCGACGGTGTCGTGCAGCAGCGCCGCCACCAGCGTGGTCGTGTCCATGCCCAGCTCGGCGAGGATCGTCGACACCGCGAGCGGGTGGGTGATGTACGGGTCGCCGGACTTGCGCTTCTGACCGGCGTGCCGCGCGTCGGCCACGTCGTAGGCGCGCTGCAGCAGCGCCAGGTCGGCCTTCGGGTGCATCGTGCGGTGGACGCCGGCGATCTGCTCCAGCACCGGGGCGACCGTCGCCACGCGGGCCGGGGTCATCCGACGCGCGATGCGGGCCCGCACCCGGCGCGTGGCCGAGGGCTTGGCGGGGCCGTCCGGCGCGGGCACCGGCGGCAGCGGCGAGGAGGTGTCCGCGGCAGCAGGGGCGACATCGGTCATCGGCTGCGCTCCACGCCCCCGAGGATAGTCCCGCGCGGTCAGGCGGTCAGGAGGGCGTGCACCTCGATCGGGGCGAGCCGGTCGCGTCCGGCGAGCGCGGTCAGCTCCAGCAGGGCCCCGAAGCCGACGACCTGGGCCCCCGCCCCCTGCAGCAGTTCCACCGCCGCGGCGCCCGTGCCGCCCGTCGCGAGCACGTCGTCCACGACGAACGCCCGCATCCCCGGCACCACCGTGTCCGCGGGCAGCTCGAGCGTCGCCGAGCCGTACTCGAGGTCGTAGCTCGTGCTCGCGGCCACCCGCGGGAGCTTGCCCGCCTTGCGGACCGGGACCACGCCGGTGCCGGCGACGAGCGCCACCGCGGCGCCGACCAGGAACCCGCGCGCCTCGATCCCCACGACGACGTCGGCGTCGCCGACCCGGGCGGCGAGCTCCGTCGCCACGGTGGCGAGCGCCTGGGCGTCGGCGAACAGCGGCGTCAGGTCCTTGAACAGGATGCCGGGCGAGGGGTGGTCGGGGACGTCGACGACGAGGCCGGCCAGGCGGGTCAGCCCGCCGTCCTCGTCCGTCCCGTGGACGGCGGCGGTCACCGGCGGCGCTTGCCGGTCGGCCGGGCGGTGCGCTGCCCGGCCTTGCCCGGGCGGGCGGGCACGCCGGCGGCCGTCGACATCGCCTTCTCCCGGCGCAGCTCGCGGCCGAGCACGGCGTCGTCGGTGAGGTCGGGCTCGGCGCCCTCGACCGGGTCGTCGCCCGCCTCGCCCTCCGGCCCCTCCGCGGCGGCCCGGCGGG
Source organism: Pseudonocardiales bacterium (assembly GCA_026393175.1). Lineage (GTDB taxonomy): Bacteria > Actinomycetota > Actinomycetes > Mycobacteriales > Pseudonocardiaceae > Pseudonocardia. The sequence goes on along the minus strand of JAPLAT010000688.1, from coordinate 434 downwards.
CCGCGGCGGTGGCGCGCCGGGTGCGGACCCGCTCGGCCTGCTCGCGGACCTTCGGGTCGCGCTGCTTGAGGTCCACCAGCAGCGGCGTCGCCAGCAGCAGCGAGGACACGGCGCCCGCGATGATGCCGACCATCTGCACCAGCGCGAGGTCGGCCAGCGTGCCGACGCCGAGCAGGCCGACGCCGATGACCAGCAGCCCGACCACCGGCAGCACGGCGATGAGCGAGGTGTTGATCGAGCGCATGAGCGTCTGGTTGAGCGCCAGGTTCGCCGCCTCGGCGTACGTGCGCCGGGACAGCCCGAGCAGCCCGCGGGTGTTCTCGGTGACCTTGTCGAACACCACGACGGTGTCGTAGAGCGAGAACCCGAGGATGGTCAGCAGGCCGATGACCGTGGACGGGGTGACCTCGAACCCGACGATCGAGTAGATGCCC
>JAPLAT010000223.1 GCA_026393175.1 Pseudonocardiales bacterium | reverse complement strand
GGGGTGTCGCGCGGGTGTCCCGCTCCGCCCGCAGGCCGGGCGCGGGGGTGCGGGCGGGCGGGGGAGCCAGCGCGCCGAGGTCGACGCGACCGCCGGAGCGGGGCAGCCGGTCGACGGCGATCCAGCGTGCGGGCAGGAGCTCGGGGGGCAGCAGCGCGGCCGCCGCCTCCCGGACCGCCTCGACCGTCGACCCGGCGGGCGGGACGCAGTGCACGACGAGGCGCTCCCCGGGCCGGGCCCGCCCGGCGGGGTCGGGGTAGCCGATGGCCGCCAGCATCCGGCCGACCTTGCGGGTGTCGGTGGGCACGACCAGCTCGGCGTCGGCCTCGGCGCGCGAGAGGTGGCCCAGGCGGACCTCCCAACGGGTCGGCGCCTCGTAGTTGTGGTAGCCGCGCTCGGTGGTGTGCACGTACACGCCGACGTCGTTGACGATGCAGTTGGAGCTGCAGAACCCGGTGTCCTCGGGCTGGGCCCAGAGGTCGGAGCGGGCGCGCAGCAGGGCGCGGATCCCGTCCTTCGTCACCGCGGAGTAGCGGTAGTAGTCCACGACCTCGACGGCGTCGAGGGCCTCGTCGGCGGCCCCGTCGCCCGCGCGGTGGTAGACCTGCCGGCCCAGCCGCAGCGCCCGGTCGATCTCGGCGCGGTCGAAGATCCCGCGCCCGTGGAACCAGGACAGCCGCTCGTCCATGATCTGGCCGCGGGACAGCCCCGTCACGATGGTCGGGATGCCGCGCTCGTGGGCCAGCGCGGTGCTCAGGTCCAGCAGCGAGCGGAAGCAGCCGTTGCAGACGCTCTTGTGCTCCTCGAGGCTGCGGCGGAACACCTCCTTCTGGTCCGCCCGCGTCATCGTCACGTGCTCGACGCCCAGCTCCGCGGTCACCCGCTCGACGTTGCGCAGCGCGGTGGTGGAGATGAAGCCGTTGTCGAAGGTGAACGTCATGACCCGCAGGCCCATGTCGACGAGGCGGTAGAGCACGTAGGTGCTGTCCTTGCCGCCGCTGAACAGCAGCAGGCAGTCGGGCCCGCCGCCGCCCCGGGCGGCCGCGCCGCGCAGCAGCGGGGCCAGCTCGTCGGGCTCGCCGAACCACGACATCATCGCCGGGCCGTGCTCGGCGAACCGGCGGCACAGCGCGCAGGTGCCCGCGGCGTCGAGCGCGGCGCCGGGGAAGGCGTCGGGGATGCCGCACGCCGTGCAGGTCGCGCCGGTGCCGCGCGCGGCCGTGTCGACCACGGCGCAGTCGCGCGCTCCCGCGGCCCGCACCGCCCGCTCGACGCGGGCGGTCACCGACGGCGGCGCTGCGGCGGGCGTCATGCCGCGTCCTCGCCGGTCAGGTTGAGCTCGTCGGCGCCGCCCGCGTCGTCGAGCAGGACGCGCTCGACGACGACGGCCAGCTCGGCCACGGTGGGCCCGGAGAGGAACTCCCCGAGCGGGACGGCCGCGCCGAGCTCGCCGGACAGGCGCGTGAGCAGCTCGATGACCAGCAGCGAGGTGCCGCCCGCGTCGAAGAACCCGCGGTGCACGTCCGTCCCGGCGGCGGGCAGCAGGTCGGCCCAGATCCCGGCCACGGCCCGCTCGGTGGGGGTGCGCGGGGGCGTCCCGTCCGCGGCGGGCGCCGGCGCGTCGACGGGCAGCGCGCGGCGGTCCACCTTGCCGCTGAGCGTGCGGGGCAGCGCCGGGAGGACGACGACCCCGGCCGGGACGGCCGCGGCGGGCAGCCGGTCGGCGGTGTGGTCGCGCAGCGCGGCCGCGTCGGGCACCGCGCCGGGCGTGGGCTCGACGTACGCGCGGACCTGCGTGCCGTCCCCGGCGAGGACCGCGACCGCGTCGCGCACGTCCGGGTGCCCGCGCAGCACGGCGGCCACCCCGTCCAGCTCGACGCGCACCCCGCCCACCTTGACCTGGTGGTCGGCCCGCCCCAGGTACTCCAGCAGGCCGTCGGCGCCGAGGCGGCCGAAGTCGCCGGTGCGGTAGACGACGCCGCCGGGGACCTCGGGGTCGGGCACGAACGCCCCGGCGGTGGCGGCGGGGTCGCGGTGGTAGCCCAGGGAGCGGTGCGCGGTCCGCAGGTGGATCTCGCCGACCGCGCCGGGGCCCGCGGGGCGCCCCCGGTCGTCGACGAGCAGCACCTCGGCACCGGGCATCGGCCGGCCGATCGGCACTGACGCCCGCCCGGCGTCGGCCCGCGTGACGACGTGGAACGTCTTCGTCATCGTCGTCTCGGTGGGCCCGTAGAGGTTGAGCAGCGTGACCCGGTCGCCGAACGCGTCGAGGAACCGGCCGGCGTCGGCCGGGGGCAGCCGCTCCCCGGACAGCGCCACGCAGCGCAGCCGCGGGAACTCCTCCGGCCCGCCCGGGGGCGCGTCGAGCAGCCGCCGGAACACCGAGGGCACGGTGTGCACGACGGCGATGCCCTCCCGGTCGATCCAGCGCCGCAGCGCGGCCGGGTCGAGCAGCACCTCCGGCGCGGGCACGCAGACCGTGCCGCCGGTGGTGAGCGGCACGAACAGGTCGCGCAGCACGGCGTCGAACGCCGGGGACGTGAGCTGGCTGAAACGCCATCCGGGGGCGGCTCCGAGCAGCCCGGCCTCCCAGCGGACGTAGTGGTCCAGCGAGCCCAGCCGGCCCAGGATCCCCTTCGGCGCGCCGGTCGAGCCGGAGGTGGAGAACACGGTGCACGGGTCGTCGGGCCGGGCCCGGTGCGGCACCGGGCCGCGCTGGCCGCTCGCGCCGCGGGTGTCGCCCACGTGCAGCCGCACCGCCTGGGGGACGGCGGCGTCCAGCGCGGCCGCCAGCGGCCGGTCGCCGTCCGCCCCCGCGCCGAGCAGCACGTGCTCCGGCGCGACGGCGACGACCGCGGCGCGCAGCACCTCGGTGGCCGCCGCCGGGTCCAGCGGCACGACGACCCCGCCGCAGCGGAGCACGCCGAGCAGGGCGACGACCAGCTCGCGCCGGTCCGGGGCGAGGACGGGCACCGGCGCGCCGGGCCGGGCGCCCGAGCGCTGCAGCGTCACCGCCACGTCGTCGGCCCTGGCGTCGAGCTCGGCGTAGGTCAGCAGGCCCTGCGGGGACTCGACGGCGACCCGGTCGGGGTGGGCCGCGATGACGCGGGCCACCATCGAGGTCACGGCCTCGAAGGCGGCGGGGGTGTCCGCGTCGCGCGCCGCGTGGATCGGCATGGGGGTGTCCTTCCTTGACCGGGCGTCAGCCGTGGTCGGCGAGTCCGAAGGCATCGAGCAGGATGCCGAACGTGATCACGACCATCAGCAGGTCGTCGTCGAAGTGCGGGTGGACGTCGAAGCCGTCGCCCAGGTAGCGGGACCGCAGCGCGGCGACCGTCGCGGGGTCGAAGAACCCCTGGCGCCGGATGCGGTCGGGGGCGAGCAGGTCGCCCACCAGGTCGGGGGCCGCGCGCAGCAGGTGGGGGCTGCCGGGGGCGCGGAAGCCGTACTTCTCGCGGTCGACGACCTCCGGGGGCACCAGGCCGCGCGCGGCCTGCTTGACGACGAGCTTCTCGCCCGCCGGGCCGACCTTGAACCGGGTCGGCAGCGTGCGGGCGAACTCGACGACGTCGCGGTCCAGGAACGGGTAGCGCGTCTCCACCGAGTTGGCCATCGCCATCCGGTCGCCGTGGTCGGCGAGCAGGTGCTCGGAGAGCCGCAGCGCCACGTCGAGGTAGGACCGGCGGTGCACCGGGGGCCGCCCGGCCAGCATGGCCGGGTCGACGACGGGGTGCGCCAGGCAGTCGGCTCCGGCGGCGCGCACCGCGGGGGAGAGGAGCGCGGCCTTCTCCTCGCGCCAGGCGTGGTAGCGGCGCTCGTAGAACACGTCCGCGGACCCCCACAGCCGGGTGCGGACCTCGTCCTCCAGCGCGTCGCGCAGCGGGTCCCCGGAGTGCAGCGGGCCGCGGCCGAGCCGGTCGAAGCGGTAGCCGACGTAGCCGCCGAACAGCTCGTCGGCGCCCTCGCCGGACAGCACCGCGGACACGCCCTCCTGGCGGGCCAGCGCCGAGAGCGCCAGCGAGCAGACGTTGTAGCTCTCCTTCACCGGCATCTCGGCGTGGCGGACCATCTGCTCCAGGCCTGCGGCGAGGTCGGCGGGGGAGAAGGGCGCCTCGTGGTGCCGGGACCCGATCTTGGTCGCGACGGCGCGCTGGAACCCGGACTCGTCGATCGGGGCGTCGGGGAAGGTGACCGAGAACGAGGCGGTGCCCGGCGCGGCCTCGGTGGCCAGCGCCCCGATCAGCGAGGAGTCCAGCCCGCCGCTGAGGTAGAACCCCACGGGCACGTCGGCCCGCAGGCGCCTGCGGACGGCCGTGCGCAGCAGGTCGCGCAGGGTGTCGGCGTGTGCCTCGGCCTCGGCCGGGTCCACCGGGCGGTCCGGCCCGTCGGCGTCGGCGCCGGGGTAGTCGAGGTCCCACCAGCGGGTCTCGCGGACGGTGCCCCCGCGGATGTCGAGCAGGTGCCCGGCGGGGAGGCTGCGGACGCCGCGGAACATCGTGCGCGGGGCGACGAGCCCGGGGAAGGTCAGCACCTGGTCCAGCCCGACGAGGTCGACCTCGCGGGCGACGCCCGGGTGCTCCAGCAGCGCCTTGACCTCCGAGCCGAACACCAGGTGGTCGCCGGTCACGGTCCAGTACAGCGGGGCGATGCCGGTGCGGTCCCGGGCGAGCAGCACCCGGTCGCGGCGCCGGTCGTGCAGCACCAGCGCGAACTGGCCGTCGACCCGGTGCAGCAGGTCGGGCCCCTCCTCCTCGTAGAGGTGCAGCAGCACCTCGACGTCGCAGCGGCTGCGGAAGCGGTGCCCGCGGGCCCGCAGCCCGGCGCGCAGCGCCTCGTGGTCGTAGACCTCGCCGTTGCAGACCATCGCGACCGCCCCGTCGGGGGTCGTCATCGGCTGGTCGCCGCCGGCGAGGTCGACGAAGGCGAGCCGGCGGAACCCGAGCGCGACACCGTCGCGCACGAGGTGGCCCGCGGCGTCCGGGCCGCGGTGGGCCAGGGCCGAGGTCATCCGGCGCAGCGTCGCGCCGTCGGTCGGAGGGCCCCCGCGGAGGGCGACGGAACCCGCGATCCCGCACATCTGCGCCGCCTCCCGGAATGGTCGTGGAATGGCCGCCGAAATGCGTTCCCGGAATCCGTCGGGAGGCGGCCCGGACGATGCTAGGCGAGCGTGCGGGCCTGCGGAACCGCGTCGGCCGCGCTGCGCAGGAAAGGAGAAGGAGGTCCCCGACCGCAATTCCGGAGAGATCGTCGATGCGCATTCCGGAAGACGTGGCGGCCCGGCGCGCCGACGACCATGGTCCTCGCCAGTCCGCCGGATGCGAGGAGAAGGACCGATGGCCGATGTGACCGGGACCCGCGCGGTCGTGATGGGCGGCAGCATCGCCGGGCTGTTCGCGGCCCGCGTGCTGGCCGACGCCTACGACGAGGTGCTGGTCGTCGACCGCGACGAGCTGGTGGGCACGGGCCCGCACGCGCGCCGGAGCTGCCCCCAGACGCGGCACATCAACGGCCTGCTGGCCCGCGGCCAGCAGGTGATGGAGGAGCTCTACCCCGGGATCACCGAGGAGATCTTCGCCGACGGGGTGCCGACCGGGGACCTCGCCGGCGACGTCCGCTGGTACTTCCAGGGCAGGCGGATCAAGCCGCAGCACGCGGGCCTGGTCTGCGTCGCGGCCAGCCGCCCGATGCTCGAGCACCACATCCGCGAGCGGACCGCCGCCCTGCCGCGCGTCACCTTCGTGGCCGGCCAGGACATCCTGGGCCTGGCCACCACGGCCGACCGCCGCCGCGTCACCGGCGTGCGGGTGCAGCCCGTGGGCGGCGGCGCGGAGCGCACGATCGACGCCGACCTCGTCGTCGACGCGACCGGGCGCGGCTCGCGCACGCCGCTGTGGCTGGAGGAGCTGGGCTACGGCCGGGTGCGCGAGGAGCGCAAGAAGATCGGCCTGACCTACGTGACCCAGCACTACCGGCTCACGGAGGACCCCTACGGCACCGACCTGTCGATCAACCCCGCCGCGTGGGCCGGGCTGCCCCGCGGCGCGATCTTCACCAAGACCGACGGCGGCCGCGTCGAGCTCACCACCTACGGCCTGCTCGGCGACGCCCCGCCCACCGACCAGCAGGGCCTCTACGACTGGGTCGCGACGCTGCCCTGCCCGGACATCCACGACGCCCTGCAGCACGCGGAGCCGGTCGACGAGCCGGTCGCGTTCCGCTTCCCGACGACGCTGCGCCGCCACTACGAGGAGCTGGAGCGGGTGCCCGACGGCCTTGTCGTCACCGGGGACGCGGTCTGCTGCTTCAACCCGATCTACGCCCAGGGCATGACGGCCGCCGCGCTCGGTGCCCTGACCCTGCGCGACCACCTGCACACCGGGGCGCACCCGCAGCCGGGCCAGTACTTCCGCGACCTCGCCGCCGAGGTCATCGACCCGCCGTGGGAGATGACCAACACCGTCGACCTGTCCTTCCCGGGCGTCGAGGGCGAGCGCACGCTGCAGGTGCGGATCGGGCAGGCGTTCCTGTCGCTGGTGCAGCAGGCCGCCACGATCGACGGCGCGGTCACCGCCGGCTACATGCGCGCGGCCGGCCTGGTCGACCGGCCCGAGGCGCTGATGCGCCCGGCCTTCGTCGCCCGCGTGCTGTGGAACGTGCTCGTGCGCGCCCGCTTCGTGCCGCCCGTCCCCCGCGCGGTCCCGGCCGCCGACCGCCGGCCCGCCCCCGAGCCGGTGCCGGTGCCGTGACCACCCCCGCACGCCCGGACCGCGACCGGTCCGTCCCGGTCGCCGTGCCCCCGGCACAGCGGGCCGAGTGGCTGCTCGACCGCGTCGAGCCCGGCCACCCGTCCGCGGTGCGCCGCCGCGTCTACGCGGTCGAGGGCGACCTGGACACCACGGCGCTGCGCACGGCCTGGACGGCGCTGCTGTCCCGGCACGCCGTGCTGCGCACCGTACTGGCCGCCGGTCCGGGCGTGCGGGGCCCCGTGGCGGAGGTGCCCGCGGAGCCCGCGCCCGGGTCGTTCGTCGACCTCGGGCTGGTGTGCCGCACCGGGCGCGTGACCGCCGCGGACCTGGCCGCCGGGATCGTCGCCCGGCCGCTGCCGCTGGGCGGGCCGCCCGCCCGGCTGGTCGTCGGGCGGACGGGTGCGGTCGAGCACGTGCTCGTCCTGCAGGTGCACCGGGCCGTCGCGGACGAGGAGTCGATGGCGGTGCTGGTCGGGGAGCTCGCCCACGACTGCGCCGCGGCGCTGTACGAGCGCCCGCTGCTGCGGGCGCTGCCCGCGCTCCCGCCCCCGGCGGCCGGCCCCCGCGGCCCGGGCGCCGGTCCCTTCCG
>JAPLAT010000026.1 GCA_026393175.1 Pseudonocardiales bacterium | reverse complement strand
CCACCCGACCTCGTGACCTCGGCAATGACCCCGGCCTGAGCCTCGGGTGTCCGGCCAACGGGGGTCACTTCAGGGCGGGCAACTATCCGCGGTCGACGACCACGGGGAAGGCGACCACCGGTTGGTGACCACGGCGAACGCAACCGCGCCGCGGCCGACGGCGAGGTACCCACGGCGACTCCGGGTCCACCGGTGCAGGGCGGGGGGCTGTGGAGCGCACCGGTGGGGGTGCCGGCCGGCCGGCACCCCCTACCGTCGATCAGCGGTGGTCGGGGTGCAGGAACACGACCAGCGCCTCGGCGACCCGGGTGGGGTCGTCGACGAACCCGTGGTCGGTCTCGACCGTGACCGCGGTCTGCGCGGCCTGCTGGTGGGCGTCGCCGAGGCGGCCGTCGAGTGCGGCGGTGCCGAACCAGTGCGCGGTCGCCGTCTGCTCGGCGACGACGTCGGCGTTGAAGCCGGGTTCGTCGGACCCGTTGCCGCCGCTGACCTCGCCGTCCGGTCCGTGGTCGGGCGTGGTGTTGCCGCCCGAGGCGGCGCAGTCGGAGGCGGCGCCGGTGGCGGGGACGTCGAGGTCGACGACGAGTAGCCCGGACCGTCCGGCCGCCACTCCGATGTTTTTTCTGGACTACCAGGTCCCTTGCCGAAAACGGTGTGACGACGGTCCACGGGCACGTGATACAGCGCGTTATCACGTATTTCCCCGTGAGTTCAGCTGGACTGAAGGTGTGGCGTCTGAACCCACGGTGCGAAGGCGACGGGCGGCCCGTTGAGGCCGTGGGTTTCGCTGAGCTGCTGGGCGGTGTCAGCTGGGCTCGGCGATCGCGGCGCCGTTCGTGCTCATCCAGGCCAGGAGGCGGTCGAAGACCTCCATCGCGCCGGGCCGGTGCGCGGCGGCGTGGTCGTGGCGCGCGCGCTGGAACCGGGCGACCAGCTCCTCGACGACCTCGGCCGGGGTCATGACCGGGTAGGTCGAGCACATCAGTCGCGCCCGGCGGGCCTGTTCGGGGAGCGGCACGTCGTCCTCGCAGAGGTCGGCGAAGCACCAGACGGCGTGCGCGAAGTCCACGGCTCGACGGCCGGGCCGGACGTCCTCGTCCCAGTCGATGAGCGCGACGGCTCTGTGGCCACGGAAGACGGTGTTGTGCGGGCCCAGGTCGCCGTGACAGACGACTTCCTCGGAGCCGCGCAGCGGCAGCCGGGCGGTGATGTCGTGGTAGCTCCTGATCAACGAGGTCGCGCTGAGCAGACCGGCGTCGGTGAGCAGGTAGGGCGGCTGCAGCGGGACGACGCCCTCGACGAAGCTCACCACCTCCCGGCCCTGATCATCGACACCCAAGGGTCGGGGTGCGCCGGTGAAGCCGGCGTTGGCCAGCTGGGCCAGCAGGTCCTGCACGAAACTGGATCGGGGGTGGGCGGGACGGCGGATGGTGTCGCCGACCCGGACCACGTCGGAGTCGCCGAGGCGCTGCTCCGGCTCGTCGACGGTCATCGGGCGGCCCGGCTCGGCCGGCCGAGCACGCCGGCCGAGTTCGAGGGCGCAGGGCTGGTGCTGAGCACTCGGCGCGCGAGATCTGCGTAGGTCATGGCAGTGCTGTGGTCGATGCCGAACACGACGGCCAGCCGCAGCGGGTCCCCGCCGCTGATGAGGGCTTCGTGCAGGATTCGGTCCTGCCGGATCCGCTCCAGCCCGATGAGGTCGGGCAGCAGCCCGGCGAGGTAGTCGTCACTGACCGGCCCGGTGCCCAGCGCGGTGACCCGGGACAACAGGACGTGCCGGTTGGTGCTGTGTGGCCAGTGCTCGCGGCGATGGCGTAGCCAGCTCAGCAGCGCGGCTCGGGCGAGATCGGCCAGGCGCTGCTCGTGCCCGGCGAGCACGATCGTCTGACCGGACAGGTCAACGTCGTCGAGGGTCAACCTGCGGATGGCCTGGCTGCGGGCGGCGTGCGTCGCGGCAAGTGCGACGACCAGGCGTTTCGCGGGGTTGGTGACGGCGCTCCGGACCGCCCCGATCTCGGTGTCGGTCATCGGCAGCAGGGTGCGCGTGACGCCCCGACCGGTGCCTGCGAGATGGCGGGTGGGATCGGTGAAGACCGATCCGCGCCGCTTGGCCAGCCGGAACAGCGAGCGCACCGCGGCGACGGCGTTGTAGCGGGGATGCCCTCGCAGCCGATCCAGGGCGGCGTCGATGTCGGCGCGGGTGACCTCGCGGAGCCGGTCACGGGTGCGCGCGAACTCCTCGATCAGCGGGACGACGGAGTTGTAGTGGACGTAGAGGGTCGTGTGCGACCGGGCCCGCGCGCGGCGGTCCCCGTCGAGCAGCGTGAGCAGCCAGACCCGCACGTCCGGCCCGAACCCCGCGGGCAGCTGGGCGGTCCGCCGCTCGATCCAGGCGCGGATCGGCGGGGTGGTGTCGTCGTCGAGCAGCCCCAGGTCGTCGAGGACCTCCGCGACGCGGGTCGCCGAGCTGGCCCGGTGCGGCCGCAGCAGCCGGCGCACCTCGGTCATCGCGACCGGCTTCCCGTCCCGGCCGGGCGGGAGGACGAGCGCGAGGCCGCGTGCGACACCCCAGACCGTGGCCGGGGACCAGCCGTGCACTTCCGCACGGGTCAACGCGGCGCGTGTCGCCGTGCGCTGCAGCGGCGTCGCGCAGCGCGCGAGCATCCGCTTGACAGCGGCCAGTCCAAACTCCCCGTAGGCGGCCATTTACCGCCCCGGTGACGGCCAGTGTTCTCCCCGCTGGCGGCCAGATATCTCCCCGGTGATCAAGCATCCGATGCCGGTGGCGAGGGTCTGCCGGTGAAGCGAG
>JAPLAT010000036.1 GCA_026393175.1 Pseudonocardiales bacterium | reverse complement strand
GCCGCCGCGGCCCGCGCGGCCGGGCGGCCCGGGCCCTGGGACGCCGCCCGCGAGGACGCCGAGAACGCGCTGGGCCGGGCGCTCGGGCGGCTCGACCGGAGCGCGCTCCCCGCACCCGTCGCCGCCGAGCTCGCCGACGCCGAGCGGCTGGTCGTGCTCGGCCGTGCCGTGCACAACGACGCCGTGCGGGACGCGCTGGCCCTGCGCACCCGCCGCCTGGTCCGCCTGCTGCGCCTGGCCGGCACGGCCCCGGTCCCGGCCTACGTCGAGTTCGCGGCCGACCCCCCGCCGCCCTAGCCGCACACATCCCCCGTCGCCCGCACACAGGTTCCCACCTGTGTGCGGGACCCGGACCTGTGTGCGAGCGCGCAGTCCCGCGGTCGGCGGGCTGACGTACCATCACTTGGTCCGATCCCCTGCCGGGGAACGTCGCCTTCCGAGAGGACCACCGTGTCGTCGTCCGAGCCCGTCACCGCCCGTCCCGAGCCCGCCACCGGCACCGCCCGCGTCAAGCGCGGCATGGCCGAGATGCTGAAGGGCGGCGTGATCATGGACGTGGTCACGCCCGAGCAGGCGAAGATCGCCGAGGACGCCGGCGCGGTGGCCGTCATGGCGCTGGAGCGGGTCCCGGCCGACATCCGCGCCCAGGGCGGCGTCGCGCGGACGAGCGACCCGGACATGATCACCGGCATCGTCGAGGCCGTGTCGATCCCGGTGATGGCCAAGGCCCGCATCGGGCACTTCGTCGAGGCGCAGGTGCTGCAGTCCCTCGGCGTCGACTACGTCGACGAGTCCGAGGTGCTCACCCCGGCCGACGAGGCGCACCACATCGACAAGTGGGCCTTCACCGTGCCGTTCGTCTGCGGCGCGACCAACCTGGGCGAGGCGCTGCGCCGGATCTCCGAGGGTGCGGCGATGATCCGCTCCAAGGGCGAGGCCGGCACCGGCAACGTCGTCGAGGCCACCCGGCACATGCGCTCGATCCGCTCGGAGATCCGCAAGCTGGCCGCCCTGGACGAGGCCGAGCTGTGGGTCGCGGCCAAGGAGCTGCGCGCGCCGGTCGAGCTGGTGCGCGAGGTCGCCGCGGCCGGGAAGCTGCCGGTCGTGCTGTTCACCGCGGGCGGCATCGCCACCCCGGCCGACGCGGCGATGATGATGCAGCTCGGCGCGGAGGGCGTGTTCGTCGGCTCCGGGATCTTCAAGTCCGGCGACCCGGCCCAGCGCGCCGAGGCCATCGTCAAGGCCACCACGTTCTTCGACGACCCCGACGTCATCGCGAAGGTCTCCCGCGGGCTGGGCGAGGCGATGGTCGGCATCAACGTGGCCGACCTGCCGGAGTCCCAGCGCTACGCCGGGCGCGGCTGGTAGGACCGGCGGCTCACACGTACTCCATCACGAGGACGGCGGCCGAGCCCGGCTCCAGGGCGGCGTAGGTGTGCGGGCGGTCGCCGGGGAAGCGGGCGTAGTCGCCCGCGCCGAGCTCCACCTCGCCGCCCTCGGGCCCGGTGCGCCAGCGCCCTGCGGTGACGAGGAAGTGCTCGGTGGCGCCCGGGATGTGCGCGTGGGCCTGCTTGGCCGTGCCCGGTTCCCCGGTGACGACGTGCAGGTCGCGGCGTGCCCCGGGCGGGCAGGCGGCGAGCAGGGTGCTGGTGAACGGCGCGTGGTCGGACAGCAGGCGCGGGGCCTCGCCCGCCCGCACGACCTGGACCGGTGCCGCCGGCGGGTCGACGAGGCGGGCGAACGGCACGTCCAGGGCGACGGCGAGCGCCCACAGCGTCTCCACGCTCGGGTTGCCGCTGCCGCCCTCGAGCTGCGAGAGCGTCGACTTCGCGAGCCCGGCGCGCCGGGCCAGCTCGCCCAGCGACACCCCGAGCCGCTCGCGCTCGCGGCGCAGCGACGCCGCGATCGTCGCCAGCGGTGCTGTTCGATCCATCGGTCTCCTCGTTCGGGTTGACGAACGGCTCGCCAGTGTTCAGTGTAGGGGACCATGCGTTCGCTGTACCGAACACTCTCCCGTGGCGACGTCCGCGACGTCGTCGCGCTGACGGCCGCGGTCGGCGTCGTCGGCGTGTCCTTCGGCGCCCTCGCGGCCGCGGCCGGGGTGTCCCTGGCGATGGCGGCCGCGATGTCGCTGCTGGTGCTGTCGGGCGGCTCGCAGTTCCTCGCCGTCAGCGTCGTCGCGGCCGGGGGCGGCGTGCTGCCCGCCGTGGTGGGCGGCCTGCTGCTCGGCGCGCGGCACCTGCCCTACGGGCTCGCGATGGCCCCGGTCGTCGGCCGTTCCTGGCCCGCGCGGCTGCTCGGCGCCCACCTGCTCATCGACGAGGTGGTCGCCTTCTCCCGGGCACGTGGGCGGGGGGAGCGGGGGCGTGCGGCGTACTGGGCGTGCGGGGTCGCGCTGGTGACGTTCTGGACGGCAGGCACCCTGATCGGCTGGTTCGGCGGTGCGGCGGTGCCCGACACCGACGCGTTCGGGATCGACGCCGCCTTCCCGGCCGCGCTGGTGGCCCTGCTGTTCCCCGCGCTGCGGGAGGCCCGGGCGCGGCGCGCCGGGCTCGCGGGGGCGGCGGTCGCGCTCGCGGCGACCCCGCTGCTGCCGGCCGGTCTCCCGGTGCTCGCGGGGCTGCTCGGCGCGGCGGCGGCCGGGAAGCGGCGCGCGCCGTGACCTGGACCGCCGTGCTCGTCCTGGCCGCCGGGATCTACCTCACCCGGCTCGCCGGGCTGCTGCTGGGCGACCGGCTGCGGCTCTCGCCGTGGGTCGCCGACCG
>JAPLAT010000373.1 GCA_026393175.1 Pseudonocardiales bacterium | reverse complement strand
GCGCCTGCCGATGACGATTGCCTCGACCGGCGCCGGCGGGCCGGTCACGTTGACCGGCCGCCCGTCGCCCGTGCGGATGCTGTGGATCACCGTCGCTCTCGGGGCGTGCTTCCTGGGCATCCAGTGGGGACTGCGCGACGCACCCGTGTTGTGGTTCGCCGCGTTGCGGGCCCTGCTCGGCGGAGCCGCCCTGGTGGTCGTCGTCGCCGTGCAGTGCCGGCCGCTGCCGCGATCCGCCCGGACCTGGGGCAGGATCGGGGCGCTCGGGATCGTCAACGTCACTCTGGCCTTCGCGGCGATGTTCGCCGGCATCGCCGGGCTGGCCACCGGCACCGCAGCGGTACTGGCCAACGCCCAGCCGCTGTTGATCCTGCTGCCCGCCTGGTGGTTGTTCGGGGAGCGGGTGTCGTGGCGGGCCGGGATCGCGCTGGTGGTGGGTTTCGGAGGGCTGCTGGTGGTTGCGGTGCCCGGCGGCGGCGGGCAGGGGGCACTGCTGTCGCTTGTCGCCGCGGCCGCGGTCACCGCCGGAACGCTGATGGTGCGGCGCCTGTGTGGCGTCGACGTCGTGGTGGCGAGCGCGGCGCACTTCCTGTTCGGCGGGCTGATTCTGGCGCTCGCCGCCGTGGTCGTGGAAGGACCCCCGGACATCGACTGGACCCCGCGGTTCATCGTCGTGCTCGCCTTCCTCGGCGTGGTCGCCACTGCGGCGACCACGCTGGCCTGGTTCGTGGAGACCCGGCGTTGCCCGCTGTACTCGCTGACCCCGTGGATGTTCCTCATCCCGGTCTTCGGCCTGGTGATCGGCATCGTCGTGCTGGGCGAGCGTCCCGACATCTGGACGGTCACGGGCGTCGCACTCGTGCTGGTCAGCACGTGGATCGCGCTGCGTCACGGCGTCGCCGGCACCGGTCCGGGGCACCTCGACGTCGTGGACGCGCCCGACCGGCCGACATACACGGTGCGAGCCACGACCTGCCGGAAGATCGGCGGTTCCCCATGAGTTCGACCCGTGGCGCCGGACATCACCCGAGGTTGGCCAGGTTCACCTGGAGTGGGCTGGCCAGCACATTCCGACAGTGGGTTTGCGCATCGATCGGCCCCGCCGGTCCGCGTCGTGACAACGAGGCCGCCGACCGCTTGGACGTCCGGACTCTGCCTGGGGCATGTTTGCAGTGGGCGCTGACTCGGGGGCCGCCGGCTCGCGCTGCTCGGCATCCCTATCCGATCCGGTGCTCACTGAGCCCGCAATGTGAGTTCGGTGCAGCCGGATTTCACCGCCATCGGGCTCTGTCAGTCGTCGTGCTCGTGACCGGTCGGGATGTCAGATAGGGCCAGGGGTGCGGCAGACCCGGGGAGGATGGCCGCGAAGGCGAGGGCCCACCCCGTCCACAGCACTACCTGGGCGGCAAGCGCGGCGACCCGGAAGTCGTACAACACCGTGGCCGGGAAGTCGGCCGGGGTCTCGGTCACGGCGGGGAGGGCGAACGCCACCGAGGCGACCAACGCCAGGTAGCCGCCCGCCGCGACGACAACTGCAAACCACCAGCCGATCCGCGCATTCACACGTCGAGCAAGCGCTACGGCGCATGCGGCCGCCAGCAGCGACGCCGCCAGGAGCACCAGGTTCGCTGCCGTGCGGGTCCCGACCGTGTGGTCGATGGTCGACGCCGGCGGGTTGGCCGGATACTTGAGAAAGGGCACCAGTACCGCGGCGACGAACCCGACCAGCGCCACGACGGCCGCGGTGCCACGGGAGCCGAGCGGCCCCAGCCGCCCGACGACCGCTGCGTGGGCCAGGGCGAGGATCCCGCCCACGGCCACCCCGTACAGCACGTAGGCCAGGCCGAGCCCGATGCCGCGCTGCGTGGCCCGGTCGACGGTCGGAACCCCCGCACCCCCCGTCACCGTGTCCTCGTAGGCCAGCGCGCCGTCCAGTGCCGGCTCGCCGACGATGCGGGCGACGACGGCGGCGAGCAGGCCGGCAACGACACCGGCGGCCAAGCCGCGGACGAGCAGCGCCCGCGCCGTCGCCGGATGCTCGCCATTCAGTGGCACGGGAAGCCGAGAAGGTGGCGGCCGTCGTGCAGCACCTCGTGCAGTACATCGCCCTGAACCGCGGCCAACGCGCCCTGCTCCAGGCCCACCACGTACAGCAGGGCCATCAGCACGGCGCCGCCCAAGACGGCCCACGGCGCGAGTTCCCGGACCGGGATGGTCGCGGTGCGCGGGGCCGAGGCGATGGCGAACTCGGACATGACATGCTCCAGCGGCTCGAAGATCTGAACACCTGCACGGTTGTTCATACGTCAGTGAAGGGGCATCCGTCCGAGGAGTCAAGATGTCGCCGATCGCCGGGACCCGCATCAGACTCGTGACCCACGGCCCGACCGCAGCCACCGCCCTGGCCGCCGTCCCGGCGGGGGAACCGCTCGACGAGCGAGGCCGGGCGTGGGCCGCGACGGCCAACGGCCGTCTCGGACGAGCCGATCACGTCCGACGAGCGCCCGATCGCGCCTGTGGTGACACCTGTGACGCGCTCGGGCTCGACGCGCTGGTCGATGACGGTCTCGCCGAGTGGCGGCTGGGTGCGTGGGCAGGACGTCGCCTCGACGAGCTCTCGTCCACGCAGCCCGGGGACGTCGTCGCGTGGCTGTCCGACCCGCAGGCCGCGCCGCACGGCGGCGAGTCGCTGACGGGACTCGTCGATCGCGTGCGCGCCTGGTTGGCTGCTCGTCCCGACGGCACGACGATCGCGGTGTGCGGTCCCGCTGTCGTGCGGGCGG
Source organism: Pseudonocardiales bacterium (assembly GCA_026393175.1). GTDB lineage: Bacteria > Actinomycetota > Actinomycetes > Mycobacteriales > Pseudonocardiaceae > Pseudonocardia. The sequence continues at coordinate 692 of JAPLAT010000373.1, read as the reverse complement.
CCGTCGTCGTCGTTCTCGGTGCCCCGCCGCTGGGCTTCTGGCGCGTGGACGTTGCGCCCCTCACGGTCACCGTGCTGCAGGCGGCCCCTCGTGGATGGTCCCTACGCAGCACGGCCTGCAGCCTGCGCACCGGGTGACCGCGGATCCAGGTGCGTGCCGTCCTCGACGAGCATCGCTGAGGACTGTTAACCGATCGTTGGCCGGCGCGGAACCCGACGCTGGCCCCTGCGTTCCTAGCCTCGCGGAAGTCATGTGAAGCGGTGGTCGGAGGCCGATGGGCCGGGAACGGAGGAGAGCGCTCCTGATGGACAGCACCCTGCGGCGCACGGTCACGCGATGGGCGTCGCAGCCCGGACTGAAGCCATAATGGACGTCACCGTCGTGCTGACGACCGTCGGCGGACCGTGGTTGACCGGGCAGCTCGACGCGCTGTCGCGACAGACCCGTCCCGCAGAGCAGATCGTCCTCGTGAACAACGGTCCTCGACATGCTGTCGATGCCGTCGCGGCGATCTGGAAGCCGTTCCTCCCACAGCTCGAGATCCTCGACGATGACAGGACGGCCTCCTGCGCCTTCGCGCGCAACGTCGGGGCCGCGCACGCCCGACACCGCGGCCTGCTGTTCCTCGACGACGACGACGAGGTCACCCCCGGTTACGTGGCCGCGATGAGCGCCGCGCTCGACCGAGCCGA
>JAPLAT010000540.1 GCA_026393175.1 Pseudonocardiales bacterium | reverse complement strand
GCCGCCCGGGCCGCGCGCGCGGCCGCCGAGGAGGAGCGCGCCGGGGCGGTGGCCGACCTCGCCACCGCCACCGCCGAGCTCACCGCGCTGCGCGCCCGGGTCGAGCACGAGTCCGCCCTCCGCACCCGCGCCGAGGACGAGATCAGCCGCCTGCGCGCGGACGCCGCCGCGGCCGCCGACCTCCGCGACCTCCTCGCCACCGCCCTCGACGCCCGCCGGGGCGACTGAGCCCCTCGCCACCCCTCCGGGTGCCGCCGCTGCCGGGTGGCCCTGGTGGCAGTGCCGACCGGTGATCGTGCGGCTGGCGGCCGGCGGCGCACACCTCGTCGCGACCGCGCAGACCCCGTGGTCAGTGCACAGACCCCCGGCGGCGTGCGAGGTGCTCGTGGGTCTGCGCGGTGCGGTCAGGCGCACGGCACCACCCCGCCGTGACCGCTCGGGCCGGCGAGGGCGTGACCGGGGCTCGTGCCGACCGAGAGGTCCGTCAGCATCGACTGGCTTACCGTGAGCACGCGATCCGGGGCCACTTCGCAGACCCCGTGGTCACTGCACAGACCGCCGGCGGCCGGTGCGGTGCTCGTGGGTCTGCGCGGTCGGTCGGTCTGCGGGCCGTCCGGTGTGGATCGCTCCGGCCGGCGGGTGCGCAGGTGATTCGGCAGGGCCGCGATGATCGAGGGGGCCCGTGGTGACCGCGCAGACCCCGTGGTCACTGCACAGACCGCCGGCGGTCTGCGCGGTGCCAGTGGGTCTGCGCGGTCGCTCGGTCGGCGGCGCCCACCGCCGCGGACCGCCGGCGGGGCGGTCCGGCCGGAGGGCCGGCGGGGGCTGTGGTGATCGTGCGGACCGTCGGGCGAAAGGTTCAGTCGGCCAGGCGGAAGCAGAGCTCGGTGCGGTGGCGGGTGGGGTCGGGTGCAGCGGGGCCGGTGAGGAAGTGCTCCGCCCGGCAGCCCCAGACCTCGCCGCCGGGGGAGTCGGCCCGGTCCCAGGCGACGCCGCGGTCCTCGGCCCAGGCGAGCAGGCCCGCGGTGGCGGCGGGGAGGCCGTCGCGGTGCCCGTCGTGGACCGTGACGGCGTAGCGGCCCCCGGGCAGGGTCCCGGCCGGGATCGCGTCGGTGGCGAGGGCCGGGTCGTCGACGGGCACGCCCGCCTCCGCGTCGAGCTCGCCGTCCGGGCCGAGGCGGTGGTAGCGGATGAACGGGGCGCCGGCGAGCACGCCGCCCATGCGCAGGACGTGGCCGACGATCGCGGGGATCCGGTCGGCGACCGCGTGCATCGTGGCCTCGGTGCAGGTGGTCCGGGCGCCCAGGTACGGACGGTCGGGCAGGTCGACGATCCGGGGCTCGACGGCCCGCCGCCGCCGGACCGTGACCAGCACGGTGGGGTCGGGGCCCGGGCAGTGCAGGGCGCGCAGCGCGAGGCCGTCCAGGTGCAGGACCGAGCCCGCCGGGAACGACCGCACGCCCGCCCCGCGCAGGTCCAGGTCGAGGCGGCCGCGCTCGACGACGACGAGCGTGTCGTCCCACTCGGCCGGGACGTAGGCGCGCGGCGCCCCCGGCCGCAGCTCCACCCGGCCGCGGTGGAACGCGCCCGGCACCTCGCCGCGGACGAAGGGCAGCTCGCCGTCGTCGGCGCAGGGCTCGGCGGTCACAGCCGGTCGGGCAGCCCGGGCAGCCGCACGTCGCCCGGGCTGAACGTGGTGACCTCGACGATCCGCTCGTCCTCGATGCGCAGCACGTCGACCGCGCACAGGGCGAAGTGCTCGGTGGGGGCGATCCGGTTGCCGTCCGGGAACACGATCTCGCGCCCGGGCCGCAGGTAGTTCGCGACGGCCGGCATCCGGTTGAGCCGGATCGGCACGCAGCGCCACTCGCCCCAGGTCTGCACCGCGTGCCGCCAGGACTCGATGATCTCGGCGAGGCCGGTGACGACGAGCGGCTCCGGGGGCATCGTGTGCCGGGCGTGCTCGGCGAGCAGGCCGGCCAGCGCCTCGAGGTCGGCGCCCTCGGTGGCCGCGAGGAACGCCTTGGCCACGGCCCGCTCGGCGTCGTCCGGTTCGGGCCGCCAGTCGTCGCGCCGGGCCGGGAGCTGCTCGCGCAGCGTCGCGCGGGCCCGCTGCAGCGCGCTGTTGGCGGCGGCGACGGACATGTCGAGCAGCTCGGCGGTGTCGGCGGCCCGCCACCCGACGACGTCGCGCAGCACCAGCACGGCCCGCTGCCGCGGCGGGAGGTGCTGCAGGGCGGCGAGGAAGGCCAGCTCGATCGTCTCCCGCGCGACGACCACGGCGTCGGGCTCGTCGGCCGGGTCGGGCACCTCGTCGAGCAGCGCGTCCGGGTAGGGCTGCAGCCACGCGACCTCCGAGATCGGCGCCCCGCCCGCGGCGCGCGCGGTGCGCCGGTTCTCCGGACGCCGCCCGATCGCGTCGAGGCTCGCGTTGGTCGCGATCCGGTAGAGCCACGCGCGGAACTCCCCGCGGGCGGTGTCGCGCGAGCGCCACGCGCGCAGGAACGCGTCCTGCACCGCGTCCTCGGCCTCGTCGAACGAGCCGAGCATCCGGTAGCAGTGCACGTGCAGCTCGCGGCGGTGCCGGTCGAACAGCGCGGTGAACCTGCGGTCGTCCTCCATACCCGGTACGACGTCCCGGGGCCGCGGAACTCATCGCCGCGCGGTCGCTACACGAGCGGGCTCGCCGCCAGCACCCGCACGGCCTCGGCCACGGCGGCCCGCCGGGCGACGCGCACCGCCGTGTCGATCGGGCGCAGCGCCTCGCGCCGGGCCTCCGCGGCCGACGCCGAGAGCGCCCCGCCCGGCTCGTCGACCTGGGCCGCGGCCAGGATCGCCTCGACCTCGTCGGCGTGCTGCAGCACCCGCAGCGCCTGACCGGGCATGCCGGCGGGCCACAGCGACGCCGGGCGGGCCCGCAGCGCCGCCGCGATCTCCTCGCGCACGCCGGGCCGGTGCCGGGCGACGCCCAGCGACGTCAGCACGGACGCGGACTGCCGGACCTGCTCGCGCAGGTCGCGCTCGGCCTGGGTGAGGGCGACGTACTCGGGCGGCGGGCCCGGGTCGCCGACCGGGTAGACGGTCCAGCGCAGGACGCCGTCCGCGACGGCCGTGGGCACCACCCCGAGCCCGGCGTCGGCGAACAGCACGCCCTCGCCCGCCGCGGTGGCCTCGCGGCTGAAGGCGCCGGGGCCGGGCAGGCCGCGGACGTCGCCGGGGACCGGCAGCACCAGGCGGGCGCCGCGGGCCGAGGTGCGGCGCAGGGTGGCGAGCAGGAACGCCAACGACGAGACGGGGGTGCCGGGCGCCGACAGGGACGTCAGCGCCGCGGTGTCCTCGTCGACCGCCTGGACGTCGTGCGCCTGCGCCCAGGGGGCGAGCGCGTCGAGCACGTCGTCGGGAGCCGCGGCGCCGGCCAACCAGGCCGACGACCACACGGTGAAGGTGGCGGAGGGGCGGGGCACCGCGCCAGGCTAGCGAGATCCCCCGTCGGGGTGCACTCCTGCCGCCGTGGTGACCGCGGGCACGCTGCGTCACCGCTGGTCAGCTCCCCGCCGCGTGTCGCACCGGCGTGCCGCGCCCGCGGCGGGGTAGGAAACCGGCATGACGCGAGCGCACGACTACCGCGGTGCCTTCGGCGCCGACGGCACCCGGCGCGTGGTGAAGCGGGAGGTGCCGGAGGTGCCGGCCGAGCCCGGGCTGGTCGTGGAGGACCACGCCGGGTTCTGCGGCGCGGTGGTGTCGGTGACCGTCCGCGAGGTCGTGCTCGAGGACCGCGACGGGCGGCGGCGGGTGTTCCCGCTGCGCCCGGGGGCGTTCCTCGTGGAGGGCCGCACGGCGACGCTCGTCGTGCCGCGGCGGGCCCCCGCCGGGCCGCGCCGCACGGCGTCGGGCTCGGTCGCCGTGGAGGGCCACCGGGCCCGCACCGCGCGGGCCGCGCGGATCTGGGTGGAGGGCATCCACGACGCCGCGCTGGTCGAGACCGTGTGGGGGCACGACCTGCGCGTCGAGGGCGTCGTCGTCGAGCCGATGCACGGCATGGACGACCTCGCCGCCGCCGTCGCCGACTTCGCGCCCGGGCCGCACCGCAGGCTCGGGATCCTCGTCGACCACCTCGTCGAGGGCTCCAAGGAGACCCGGGCCGCGCACGCCGTCGCCGGGCCGCACGTGCTCGTCACCGGCCACCCCTACGTCGACGTGTGGGAGGCGGTGAAGCCCTCGGTCGTGGGCATCCGGGCCTGGCCGCGGGTGCCCCGCGGCACGGACTGGAAGACCGGCGTGTGCGCGGCGCTGCGCTGGGGCGAGCCCGCCGACGGGGCCCGCCGCGTGCTCGGGGCGGTGCGCAGCTACCGGGACCTGGAGACGCCGCTGATCGGTGCGGTCGAGCGGCTCGTCGACTTCGTGACGGCGGTCCCCGAGTAGCGCCCCCGGGTCGCCATCCGTTGCCGGGACGTGACCGACCGCAACCGGTGATCTCTGGCAGGATCGGGGCGTGTCCCCGGACGAGATCGCCGCGCTGGTGTGGCTGGTCCTGGGCGTCACCCTGCTCGCCACGGAGGTCCTCTCCGGCGAGTTCGTGCTGGTGATGCTCGGGGGCGGCGCGCTCGTCGCGGCCGGGGTCACGCTGCTCGTCGGCGGGATCGTGCCCGGCGTGATCGCGTTCGGCGTCGCGTCGGTCGTGCTCGTCTTCGCCGTGCGGCCGCCGCTGAAACGGCGGCTGCAGCACGGCATCGAGGACTCGCTGATGCACACCCGGGCGCTGATCGGCGGCCCGGCGGTGGCGGTGTCGCGGGTGGACGCCGACGGCGGGCGCGTGAAGATCGGCGGCGACCTGTGGTCGGCGCGCACCGTGCACGAGGACGACGTGATCGAGGAGGGCACCGCGGTGCTGGTCGTCGAGATCAGCGGAGCGACGGCCGTCGTCGTCCCGCAGACCTAGAGGGGGGAGCGGAGAGATGGACCCGTTGTTGATCGTCGTCCTGGTGCTCGTCGCGCTGGTGGTGATCTCGGTCGTCAAGGCCGTGCAGATCATCCCGCAGGCCACGGCGGCCGTGATCGAGCGGCTGGGCCGGTTCAAGGGTACCGCCGACCCCGGCCTGGTGTTCCTCGTGCCGTTCATCGACAAGGTGCGCGAGCGCGTCGACCTGCGCGAGCAGGTGGTGTCGTTCCCGCCGCAGCCGGTGATCACCCAGGACAACCTGACGGTCAACATCGACACGGTCGTCTACTACCAGGTCACCGACCCCAAGGCCGCGGTCTACGAGATCTCCGACTACATCCTCGGCGTCGAGCAGATCACCACCACGACGCTGCGCAACGTCGTCGGCGGGCTGTCGCTGGAGCAGACCCTCACCTCGCGCGACCAGATCAACACCGTGCTGCGCGGCGAGCTCGACGAGGCCACCGGCCGCTGGGGCATCCGGGTCGCCCGCGTCGAGATCAAGGCGATCGACCCGCCCGCCTCCATCCAGGAGTCGATGGAGCGGCAGATGAAGGCCGACCGCGAGAAGCGGGCCATGATCCTCACCGCGGAGGGCCAGCGGGAGTCGGCGATCCGCAGCGCGGAGGGCCAGAAGCAGAGCCAGATCCTCATGGCCGAGGGCGCGAAGCAGGCGGCGATCATGAACGCGGAGGCCGAGCGGCAGGCCGCGATCCTGCGCGCCCAGGGCGACCGGGCCGCCCGCTATCTGGAGGCCCAGGGCGAGGCGGCGGCCATCGAGAAGGTGTTCGCCGCGATCAAGGCCGGGCGGCCCACGCCGGAGCTGCTGGCCTACAAGTACCTGGAGACGCTGCCGGAGATGGCGCAGGGCGAGGCCAACAAGGTCTGGATGGTGCCCACGGACTTCGGCAAGGCGCTGGAGGGCTTCACCCGCATGCTCGGGGCCCCCGGCGAGGACGGGGTGTTCCGCTTCCAGCCCTCGCCGGTGGAGGAGGACGCGGTCCGCTCCCGCCCGCAGGACCAGGACGCGTCGCTCGAGCACTGGTTCGACACGACGACCGACCCGGAGATCGCCCGGGTCGTCGCCGACGCCGAGGCGCAGGCCCGCCAGGAGGTGCCGGCCGCGAACCGGTCCTCCGAGCCGGCGCCGCAGCTCACCCAGCAGATCGCCCAGCAGGCCGCCCCGGCCATCCCGCCGCACCTGCCCCCGCCCGCGCAGATCGGCGGCAACGGCGGGAACCCGCCCCGGGAGAGCTCGCTGCCCACCCCGCCGCGGGGGACGCCCGCCGTCGGGGGCGAGGGCGGCGCCCGTCCCGGCTACCCCACCCCGCCCCCCGCGGAGGACTGAGCCTGCGGCTCGTGCGTGCGCGGAGGGGTCAGGACACCTCTCCGCGCGCACGGGCGGCGGAGCCGCGGACCCGGGTGCCGGCCGGGTCGTACAGCGGGGACCGGACGACCGCGGCGCCGACCGGGTCGCCGTCCACCGTCACCGTGGCGCGGGTGCCGGGGCCGTGCGCCACCGGCAGGGCGGCGTAGGCGATCGAGGCGCCGACGGTGTAGCCGTAGCCGCCGCTGGTGACGTAGCCCGCGACCGCCCCGTCCACGTGCACCGGCTCCCCGCCCAGGGCGACGGTGCGCGGGTCGTCCAGCACCAGGCAGCGCAGCCGGGTGCGCACCCCCGCGGCGCGGGCGGCGGCCAGGGCGGCGTGCCCGGCGTATCCGTCGCCGGCGCGCACCGCGAACGCGAGCCCCGCCTCGTCGGCGGTGGTGTCCGGGCCGATGTCGCTGCCCCACACCCGGTAGCCCTTCTCCAGCCGCAGGCTCTCGATCGCCCGGTACCCGCAGGGCGTCGCCCCGGTGCCCGCCAGGGTCGCCCACAGGCCGGCGCCGTACTCGGTGGGGCAGTAGAGCTCCCAGCCCAGCTCGCCGACGTAGGTCACCCGGGCCGCGCGCACGGGCACGTCGCCGACGGTGGTCTCCCGCGCGGTCAGGTAGGGGAAGGTCAGGTCGTCGTGGGTGAGCGGGGCGAGCAGGTCGCGCGCGGCCGGGCCCCACAGCCCGAAGCAGGCCCACGCGCTCGTGACGTCGGCGATCCGCACGGCGTACCCGGCCGCGCGCCCGCGCAGGAACGCCAGGTCGTGCGGGCCCGCCGCCGTCCCGGTGACGACGACGAACTCCTCGGGGCCGAGGCGGGTGACCGTCACGTCGCAGGCGATGCCGGCCCGGTCGTTCAGCGCCGCGGTGTAGACGACCCGGCCGACCGCGCCGTCCACGTCACCGGCGAACGCGTACCGGCAGAACGCCGCCGCGTCCGGCCCGGTGATCTCGATCTTCGCGAACGACGACTCGTCGAACAGGCCCGCGCGGGTCCGGGTGGCGACGTGCTCGGTCTCCACGCACGGCGACCAGGTCCGCCCCGCGAACCCGCGCGGGCGCAGGCCCTCGTCCCCGGCGACGGCGTAGTGCTCCACCCGCTCCCACCCGGCCTTCTCCCCGAACACGGCCCCGTGCGCGGCGTGCCACGGGTAGGCGGGGGAGGTGCGCAGCGGGCGGCCCGCCGTGCGCTGGGCGCCGGGGTGGCGCAGGTCGTAGTAGGTCTCGTAGTTCTCCCGGACCCGCGCCAGCGTGTAGCCGGGGGAGCGGTAGTGGCGCTCGAAGCGGCGGACGTCCATGTGCCGCAGGTCCAGCCCCGGGTCGCCGTCGAGGATCCACGCCGCCATCGCCCGCCCGACGCCCCCCGCGCCGGCGATGCCGTGCGCGCAGAACCCGGCGGCGACGAAGAACCCGCCGACCTCGGTCTCGCCGAGGCAGAACTCGTTGTCCGGGGTGAACGCCTCCGGCCCGTTGATCACCGACGCGACGCCGGTGTCGGCGAGGACGGGCACCCGCACCTGGGCGTTGGCGACGATCTCGGCGAACCGGTCCAGGTCCGGCGGCAGGAGCCTGCCGTTGAAGTCGGCGGGCACCGCGTCGTAGGAGGACGCGGTGGCCGTCCACGGGGCGCTGCGCCGCTCGTAGCCGCCCATCACCAGCCCGGCGTTCTCCCGCCGGTAGTAGACGAGCAGGTCCGGGTCGCGCAGGGAGGGCAGCCCGTCGGGCACGCCGCCCGCGATCGGCGCGGTGACCACGTACTGGTGCGACATCGGCACCACCGGCACCCGCACGCCGACCAGCCGGGCGATCTCGGCGGCGTGGAGCCCGCCGCAGTCGACGACGACCTCGCACTCGACGTCGCCGCGGTCCGTGCGTACACGACCGACCCGCCCGTCGATCACGTCGATGCCGACGACGCGCGTGTGCTGGGCGATCCGCACCCCGGCCGCGCGGGCCGACGCGGCGAGGGCGTAGCACAGCCGGGACGGGTCGATCTGCCCGTCGGTGGGGGTGTACGCGGCGCCGAGGACGCCGTCGGTGGACATCAGCGGGAACAGGGCCCGCGCCTCGTCCGCCGACAGCAGCTCCAGCGGCAGCCCGGAGCGCTGCGCCCACGCGGCCTGCCTGCGGATCTCGACGAGCCGGTCCGGCGAGGACGCCAGCCGCAGCGAGCCGGACTCCGCCCAGCCCGCGTCCAGGCGCCGGTAGAGCTCCACCGACCAGGTGTTCATCGTGGTCAGCGCGGGGTCGGAGCGCAGCTGCCCGACCAGCCCCGCGGAGTGGAACGTGGAGCCGCTGGTCAGCTCCGCGCGCTCGACGAGCAGGACGTCGGTCTCGCCGCGCTCGGCCAGGTGGTGCGCCACGCTCGCGCCCCCGACGCCCCCGCCGACGATCAGGATGCGGGCCCGGTCGGGGAGCGGGGTCGTCACCCCCCGAATCTACGGTCTTCCCCCGATCGTGGGCGATCCCTACCATCCCGCCGATGGAGCCGGAGATCGAGTCGCTGCTGGACTCGATCCCGTGCACGCCCCGCCCGCGCACCGTCGAGGACCTGCCCGGCGGGCTGACCAACCGCAACCTCAAGGTCGTCTCCGCCCGGGGGGCGTGCGTCGTGCGGATCCCGGTGCCGGGACCGTCGCTGCTGGGCATCGACCGCGACCACGAGCACGCCAACAGCGTCGCGGCGGCGGAGGCGGGCGTCGGCGCCCCGGTGCTGCACTTCCGGCCGGGGGCCGGCCTCGTCGTGGGGTTCCTGGAGGGCCGCACGCTGACCGATGCCGACCTGCACGACCCGGCCGTGCTGGCGCGGGTGGCGGCCGCGTGCCGGCGGCTGCACGCCGGGCCCCGCTTCGCCGGTGACTTCGACATGTTCGACACCCAGGCCCGCTACCGGGCGATCGTGGCCGAGCACGGCTTCCGGCTGCCCCCGCGCTACGACGCGTTCGCCCCGGCGCTGGCCCGGGTGCGGGCGGCGCTCGGCCCGGGCACGAGCGTGCCCTGCCACAACGACCTGCTCGCCGCGAACCTCCTCGACTGCCCGGACGGCGCCGGGGGCACGACGGTGCGGATGGTCGACTACGAGTACTCCGGCAACAACGACCCGATGTTCGACCTGGGCAACGCGTGGAGCGAGGCCGCGCTGCCCCCGGACCTGCTCGACGTCCTCGTCACCGCCTACTTCGGCGGGCCGCGCCCGGCGCAGGTCGCCCGCGCCCGGCTGTTCGGGCTGGTCGCGAAGTACGGCTGGATGCTCTGGGCGTCCATCCAGGAGGCCACGAGCCCCCTGGACTTCGACTTCTGGGCCTGGGGCCTGGAGAAGTACGACCGCGCCGTCGCGGAGTTCGACGGACCCGATCTCGAGCACCTGCTCGCGACGGCCAGGCAGTCCGACTGACACACGGGAGGCCCAGATGGTCGACAGGACGACGTCCGAGGACGAGGACGCCTCGGTCCTGCGCAGGCTCGGCTACGCGCAGGTGCTGTACCGGGAGATGGGCGGGTTCTCCAACTTCGCCATCTCCTTCACGATCATCTCCGTCCTCGCCGGCTGCCTGACGTCGTACTACCTGGCCTTCCAGTACGGCGGCCCGGTCGCGATCACCTGGGGCTGGCTGCTGGTCGGGGTGTTCTGCGTGCTCGTGGCGATGGCGATGGGCGAGATCGCCTCCGCCATGCCGACGGCGGGCGCGCTGTACTTCTGGGCGTCCAAGCTCGGCGGGCCGGCCTGGGGCTGGTTCACCGGCTGGTTCAACCTCGTCGGGCAGATCGCGGTCACCGCGGCCATCGACTACGGCGCCGCGGTGTTCACCACGGCGCTGCTCAACCTGTGGTTCCCCGACCTCGTCGGCACCGACACCGGCGCGGTGTTCACCACCTACACCGTCATCGTCGCGCTGCACCTCGCGCTGAACCTGCTCAACGTCAACGTGCTGGCCCGGCTCAACACCGTGTCGGCCTGGTGGCACATGATCGGCGTGGTCGTCATCGTCGGGGTGCTGGTCGTCGTGCCGGAGAACCACCAGTCCGCCGCGTTCGTGTTCGGCGAGACGATCAACAACTCCGGTTTCCCCGACTCGGCGTACTTCTTCGTGTTCGGCATCGGCCTGCTCATGGCGCAGTACACGATCACCGGGTACGACGCCTCGGCGCACATGAGCGAGGAGACCCGGCAGGCGTCGCGGACGGCGGCGATCGGCATGGTGATGGCCGTGGCGGTGTCGGTGGTCTTCGGCTTCGCGCTGCTCGTCGCCGTGACGTTCGCGGTGCCCGACGTGCAGGGCGTGCTCGACGCGGGCGGCAACGCCGTCGTCTACATCTGGACCACCGCGCTCGGCGAGGGCCTCGCGGAGTTCCTGCTCTTCATCGCGGTGGTGGCGCAGTTCTTCTGCGGCACCGCGTCGGTCACCTCGGCGTCGCGGATGCTGTTCGCGTTCTCCCGCGACCGCGCCGTGCCCGGATCGCGGCTGTGGCGCAAGGTCGCGGCCAACCGGGTGCCGGTCAACGCCGTCATCGCGATCTGCGTGCTCGCCTGGGCGCTGATGATCCCCACGCTGGCCAACGGGATCGTCGGCTACGCCGTCGGCACGTCGATCGCCGTGATCGGCCTCTACATCGCCTTCGCCCTGCCGATCGTGCTGCGGATCCGCGCCGGGGCGTCCTTCGAGCACGGCGCCTGGAGCCTGGGGAGGCACTACCGGTGGATCGCGCCGCTGTCGGTCGGCTGGATCGCCGTGGTCTGCGTGCTGTTCCTGCTGCCGATCTCGCCCAACGGCATCCCCGGTGCCGCGGAGTTCAGCTGGGAGTCGGTCAACTACGCGCCGCTGACGGTCGGCGGCGCGCTCGTCCTGTTCGGCGGCTGGTACCTGGTCTCGGCCCGGCACTGGTTCACCGGACCCGTCCGCGAGATCGAGGAGCCCGTCGAACCGTGACGATCACACTGGAGGAGCTCGCCGTCCACGTCGAGCACGGGACGGTCGACACCGTCCTCGTCGCCTTCACCGACATGCAGGGCCGCCTGCAGGGCAAGCGGTGCGCCGCGCCCTACTTCCTGGAGCAGGTGGTGCCGCACGCCGCGGAGGCGTGCAACTACCTGCTCGCCGTGGACGTCGAGATGAACACCGTGCCCGGGTACGCGATGTCGAGCTGGGAGCGCGGCTACGGGGACTTCGTGCTGCGCCCCGACCTCGCCACGCTGCGGATGCTGCCCTGGCACGAGGCGACGGCGCTGGTGCTCTGCGACGTGGAGTGGGCCGACGGGGCGCCGGTCGTCGCCTCCCCGCGGCAGGTGCTGCGCCGCCAGCTCGACCGCCTCGCCGAGCGCGGCCTCGTCGCCGACGTCGGCACGGAGCTGGAGTTCATCCTCTTCCGCGACACCTACGACGAGGCCGCGGAGCGCGGCTACCACGGCCTGCGGCCGGCGAACCTCTACAACGTCGACTACTCGCTGATGGGCACCGCCCGCGTGGAGCCGGTGCTGCGGGCCATCCGCAACGGCATGGCCGGCGCCGGGATGGTCGTCGAGTCGGCGAAGGGGGAGTGCAACCTCGGCCAGCACGAGATCGCGTTCCGCTACGCCGACGCACTGACGACCTGCGACAACCACACGATCTACAAGACCGGTGCCAAGGAGATCGCCGACCGGGCCGGCATGGCGCTGACGTTCATGGCCAAGTACGACGAGCGCGAGGGCAACTCCTGCCACGTGCACGTCTCGCTGCGCGGGGAGGACGGCAACGTCTTCGCCGGCGACGGCGGGCACGGCTTCTCGCCGCTGTTCGAGCACTTCATCGCCGGCCAGCAGCGCCACCTGCGGGAGCTGACCTACCTGTTCGCGCCCAACGTCAACTCCTACAAGCGGTTCGCCGAGGGCTCGTTCGCGCCCACCGCCGTCGGCTGGGGCATGGACAACCGGACGTGCGCGCTCCGCGTGGTCGGGCACGGGGCCGGGACGCGGGTGGAGAACCGGGTGCCGGGCGGGGACATGAACCCCTACCTCGGCGTCGCGGCGCTGCTCGCGGCCGGGCTGCAGGGCATCGAGGAGGAGCTGCCGCTGCCCCCGGAGCTCACCGGCAACGCCTACGTCTCCGACGCGCCGCGCGTGCCGGGCACGCTTCGGGAGGCCGCGGAGCTGTTCGCGGGCTCGGCGATGGCGCGCGGCGCGTTCGGCGACGAGGTGGTGGACCACTACGCCAACGCCGCGCGGGTCGAGCTGACCGCCTTCGACGCCGCCGTCACCGACTGGGAGCGCCGGCGCGGGTTCGAGCGGCTGTGACGGCGCCGCTGGTCGGGATCACCGCCTACGGCGAGCGGGCGCGCTACCTGGTGTGGGACCACGACACCGTGCTCCTGCCCGCGGTCTACGTCGAGCGCGTCGTCGCCGCGGGCGGGGTGCCGGTGCTGCTGCCCCCGGTGCCGGCCGCGGCCGCCGCCGTCGACGCGGTGGACGCGCTGGTCCTGGCGGGCGGGCCGGACCTCGACCCGGACCGCTACGGCGCCGCGCCGCACCCGGCGACCGGGGCGCCGCGGGTGGACCGCGACGCCCTGGAGGTCGCGGCGCTGCACCGCGCCCTGGCCCGCGGCATCCCCGTGCTGGGGGTGTGCCGCGGCGCGCAGCTGCTCAACGTCGCGCTCGGCGGGACGCTGCACCAGCACCTGCCCGACGCGATCGGGCACCCCGGGCACAACCCCTCGCCGGGGGTCTTCGGCACCACCGACGTCGTCCTGGAACCGGGCTCGCGCGTCGCCGCGGTGCTGGGCGAGCACTCCGTGGGCCGGTGCCACCACCACCAGGGTGTGGCGGATCTCGCGCCCGGGCTGGTGGTCACCGGCCGGGCCGCGGACGGCACGATCGAGGCCGTCGAGCACACCGGCCACGACTTCGTCGTCGGCGTGCAGTGGCATCCCGAACAGGCCGACGACCTGCGGCTGTTCACCGAGCTCGTCAGGAGAGGACGACTGTGGAGAGGTTCTCCGGCCGCACGGCCGTGATCACCGGCGGCGGCAGCGGCATCGGGCTGGCCACCGTGCGGCGGCTGGCCGCCGAGGGCGCCCGGGTGGTGGTCGCCGACATCGACGCCGACACCGGCGCCGCTGCCGCCGACGAGGTCGACGGCCTGTTCGTGCGCACCGACGTCACCAGCGAGGAGCAGGTCGAGGCCCTGTTCGACGCGGCGGCGCAGCGCTACGGATCGGTGGACGTGGCGTTCCACAACGCCGGCATCTCCCCGCCCGAGGACGACTCGATCCTCACCACGGGGCTCGACGCGTGGCGCCGGGTGCAGGAGGTCAACCTGACCTCGGTGTACCTGTGCTGCCGCGCGGCGATCCCGCACATGCGCCGCGCCGGCAAGGGCTCCATCGTCAACACCGCGTCGTTCGTGGCGGTGATGGGCGCGGCGACCTCGCAGATCTCCTACACCGCCTCCAAGGGCGGGGTGCTGGCTCTGTCGCGCGAGCTGGGCGTGCAGTTCGCCCGCGAGGGCATCCGGGTCAACGCGCTGTGCCCCGGCCCGGTCGACACCCCGCTGCTGCAGGAGCTGTTCGCCGCCGACCCGGAGCGGGCGCAGCGCCGGCTCGTGCACATCCCGGTGGGGCGCTTCGCCCGGCCCGAGGAGATCGCGGCCACCGTCGCGTTCCTGGCCAGCGACGACGCGTCGTTCGTCACCGCGTCGACGTTCCTGGTCGACGGCGGGATCTCCGGGGCCTACGTCACCCCGCTCTGACGGACGGCCAGGGCGACGTCGAAGCCCCATGGCAGCTCCAGGCGGTGCCGGCGCAGCAGGTCGGCGTCGGCGAGGAGCTCGGCGGTGGGGCCGTCGGCCACGACCTCGCCGTGGTCGAGCACGACGCTGCGCGGGCACAGCTGCAGGGCGTAGGGCAGGTCGTGGGTGACCATGAGCATCGTCCGGTCCAGCGTCAGCAGCAGGTCGGCGAGCTCGCGGCGGGCGACCGGGTCGAGGTGGCTGGACGGCTCGTCGAGCACGAGGATCTCCGGCTCGCAGGCCAGCACCGTCGCCAGCGCGACCCGGCGGCGCTGCCCGCCCGAGAGGTGCAGCGGCGAGCGGTCCCGGTGCGCCGCCATGTCGACGGCGGCCAGCGCGGCGTCCACGCGGGCGGCCAGCGCCTGCCCGGTCACGCCGAAGTTCGCGGGCCCGAACGCGACGTCCTCGGCGACGCTGGGCATGAACAGCTGGTCGTCGGGGTCCTGGAAGACGATCCCGACGCGGCGGCGGATCTCGCGCAGGTGCTCCCGCGCCACCGGGAGCCCGCCCACGACGACGCCGCCCGCGCCCGCGGTGAGCACGCCGTTGAGGTGCAGCACCAGGGTGGTCTTGCCGGCGCCGTTGGGCCCGAGCAGCGCGACCCGCTCGCCGGGCTCGATGCGCAGGTCGACCGCCCGCAGCGCGGTGTGGCCGTCGGGGTAGGCGAAGGTGAGGCCGGTGACCTCCAGCGACGGGGTCACGCGGTCACCAGCCCGGTCACCGCGAGCGCGAGCGCCACGACCACCGGGGACAGCCCGGTGAGCCACTGGCGCCGCGTCGTGCGGGCGTCGGACAGGCGCGGCATCTCCCCGGCCCAGCCGCGGGAGAGCATCGCGAGGTGCACGCGCTCGCCGCGCTCGTAGGAGCGGATGAACAGCGCGCCGATGCCGGTCGCGGTGGCCCGGGCCTGCCAGAGGAAGCGGGGGTCGTGGCCGCGGGAGATGCGGGCGAGCCGCATCCGGCGGGCCTCGGCGGCGATGACGTCCACGTAGCGCAGCATGAGGGTCGCGATCGTGACGACCAGCGCCGGGGCCCGCAGGCGCTGCAGGCCCAGCAGCAGGTCGCGCAGCGGCGTCGTCGCGGCCAGGGTGAGCGAGGTGAGCACGCCCAGCGTGCCCTTGACCAGGATGTTCCACGCCCCCAGCAGGCCCTCCGCGGACAGCGCCAGGCCCAGCACGTCGACCGTCGGGCCGCCGCCGGTGAACGGCAAGAGCACCGCGAGCACCACGAACGGCGCCTCGATCAGCGACCGGACGGCGATCCAGCCCGGCGGGATCCGCGCCGCCGCCCAGACCGCCGCGAGCAGCAGCAGGTAGCCGCCGAAGACCGGGAACGCCTCGCGCGGGGTGACCACGACGCAGACCACGCCCAGGAACGCGGCGAGGATCTTCACCTCGGCCGGCAGCCGGTGCACCACCGACGTGCCGGGCAGGTACAGCGGGTGGCTGTGGCCGGCGCCCACTACGGTCGGCTGCGGGTGCGCAGCACCCAGAACAGCCCGCCCGCGACGACCAGCGTGACGAGCACACCGAGGATCCCGGCAAGGCCGACGCTGCCGTCCGCGCCTCCGACGGCGTAGTCGGCGAGCGGGCTGCCGGCCAGGCCGTGCTCGCCGGCGTTCTGGGCGATGCACGTGCCGCCGACCGGCTCCCCGTCCTCGGACAGCGTGCAGCCCGACAGCGTCACCGAGTCCAGCCCGTCGGGGGAGGGGCTCGCGAAGAAGGACAGGCCGCCCGCGACGACCAGCGCGACGAGCAGGAAGCCGAGGAAGAAGCGGGACGTCAGCACGGTCCGGGCGCTCATGCCGCGCTCCCCACGGCCGGCGCGCGACGGGCGCCGCGCAGCAGGTGGACCAGATCGGGGCGGACCGACGCGACCGCCCCCACGGTGGCCGCGGTGATCACACCCTCGCCGATGCCGATGAGCACGTGGAAGAACAGCATCAGGCCGAACACGGTGCCCAGCGAGGCGCCGCCGGACCCGCCGATCGCGTACTGCAGGACGAACGACATCGCCGCGACGACGGTGTTGAGCAGCGCCGCCACGAACGCGACGCCGAGCAGCCCCGCCCGGCTGCGGGCCGCGACGCGGCGCAGCGCGACGGCGACCCCGTAGCCGACGAGCACCCCGACGAAGGCCATGTTGACGATGTTCGTGCCCAGCGCGGTCAGCCCGCCGTCGGCGAACAGCAGCGCCTGCACGACCAGCACGATCGCGATGCACAGGGACCCGACCCACGGCCCGACCAGGATCGCCACCAACGCGCCGCCGAGCAGGTGCCCGCTCGCGCCCGGCAGGATCGGGAAGTTGATCATCTGGACGGCGAAGACGAACGCCGTGACCAGCCCCGCCATCGGCGCCGTGCGGTCGTCGAGGTCGCGCCGCGCCCGGGTGGCCGCGATCGCCAGGCCGACGGCGGCGATCACCCCGAACGCGAGCGCGGTCGGCGGCGTCACCAGCCCGTCGCTCATGTGCATGGCCAGGACCACGGCTACCTCCTCGCACCGTCACCCGGGCGGGTGAGCGCCAGCTGAGGCTAGTAGCGACATCTGCGCAGTCGCAACTGCAGTGCAACTAAGGGTCAGGGCGCCCGCCGCACGGCCAGCACGCTGTCGAGGACGGTGGCCGTCTCCCCGTCCGGCCCGACGACCTCGCGCTCCCTCGCGTCCGCCTGCTCGACGACCCACAGCGCGTCGTCCCAGCCGGGGTCGGCGCGCAGCGCCTCCAGCGTCTCCGCGGCGGTGGGGAAGCCGGGCCCGTGTCCGTGTCCGTGTCCGTGCCCGTGTCCGTGTCCCTGCCCCTCGCCGTGCCCGTGCCCCTCGCCGTGCCCCCCGCCGGGCCGGGCCGGCGACCACGGTGGCGCCGTCTGGTGCGCGACGACGAGCAGCAGCCCGCCCGGCGCGACGGCCCGCGCGGCGCGGCGCAGCACGGCGTCGCGGGCGAACTCCAGCGGGGACTGCAGGAACTGGGCCGAGACCAGGTCGAACCGTCCCTCGGGGAAGGTCTCGGTGAGGTCGTGGCGCTCGGTGGTGATCGCGAGGCCGCTCTCCGCGGCGCGGGCGGCGAGCCGGGCCAGCGCCGTGGGGGAGACGTCGACCGCGGTGACCCGCCAGCCGCGCTCGGCGAGCCAGACCGCGTCGCCGCCCTCCCCGCAGCCCAGGTCCAGCGCGGTGCCGACGCACAGCGGGCCGGCCACGGTGACCAGGTGGGCGTTGGGCCGCCCGCTCCAGATCCGCTCGCTCGCGCCGTAGAGCGACTCCCAGAACTCCTCCGTCGACCGCGTGCTCTCAGGCATCGACGGCCTCCGGGGCGCGGGCGGCGGCCGTCGCGCGCCGAACGTCCTCGGCGACGAGGTCGGCGTTGATCTCGGTGGCCGCGGTGAACCCCTGGGCGGCGGCGTTGATCACCCCGGCGCGCAGGTCGCCGACGTTGCCGGCGACCCACACGCCCGGCACGGCCGTCGCGCCGCCGGGCCCGGCGGGGACGGCGCTGCCCAGGACGTGGTCGCCGAGGCGCAGGTCCTCCGTGGCCAGGCCGAGGGGCGGCCGGCACGGCGGTGCGCGCGGAGAACCGGGGCGCGACGACGAGCGCGTCGATCGGGACGACCTGCCCGGAGGCGAGCCGCACGCCGGCGAGCCGGTCGTCCGCCACCTCCACCGCGACGACCTCGCCGTCCACGACGGAGATGCCCCGGGCGCCGAGCTCGGTCCACTCCTGCGCGGACGGGTCCGGCGCGGTGTGCAGGAACAGGGTCACGTCGGCGCTCCACTGCCGGAACAGCTGGGCCTGGTGCACCGCCAGCGGCCCGGTGGCCAGCACGCCGATCGCCCGGTCGCGGACCTCGTGGCCGTGGCAGTAGGGGCAGTGCAGCACGTCGCGGCCCCAGCGCCGGGCCAGGCCCTCGACGTCGGGGAGCTCGTCGGCGAGCCCGGTGGCGAGCAGCAGCCGCCGGGCGGTGACCGACCGGCCGCCGACGAGCTGCACGGCGAACCCGCCGTCGACGGGCCGGGCGTCGGCCACCCGGCCCTCGACGACCGTGCCGCCGTAGCCGGTCACCTCCGCCCGTCCGGTCGCCATGAGCTCGGCGGGCGGCGTGCCCTCCCGGCCGAGGTAGTTGTGGACGCCGTCGGACGGGGCGTTGCGCGGGGTCCCGTCGTCGACCACCAGCACCGAGCGCCGGGCGCGGGCCAGGGTCAAGCCGCCGCTCAGGCCGGCCGCGCCACCGCCGACGACGATGACGTCATAGGTCTCATCCATGTCGCCGACTGTGGACCCCCGCCCGATCGGATGGCAAATTTCTTTGCCGGTATGGCAAACTGACGGCATGCTGGACGGGGTCGGGGACCGGTTGCGGGCGCTGCGGCGCGAGCGCGACGCCACGCTGGCGGAGCTGTCGGAGGCCACCGGCATCTCGGTGAGCACGCTGTCGCGGCTCGAGTCGGGGCAGCGCAGGCCCACCCTGGAGCTGCTGCTGCCGCTGGCCCGGGCCCACCAGGTCACGCTCGACGAGCTGGTGGACGCGCCGCCGACCGGCGACCCGCGGGTGCAGCTGCGGCCGGTGAAGCGGTTCGGGGTGACGGTGATCCCGCTGTCCCGGCGGCCGGGCGGGCTGCAGACGTTCAAGATGGTCTACCCGCCGGGCTGGCCGGCCGGCGATCCGGAGCCCAAGGTGCACGAGGGCTACGACTGGCTCTACGTGCTCGCCGGGACGCTGCACCTGCGGCTGGGCGCGCAGTGCGCGGTGCTGCGCCCCGGGGAGGCCGTCGAGTTCGACACCCGCGTGCCGCACTGCTTCACCAACCCCGGCCCCGAGCCCGCCGAGGTGATCCACATCTTCGGGCCGCAGGGCGAGCGCCTGCACCTGCGCACCCGCCCCACGCCCGGGGACGGTCAGCCCGAGTAGCCGATCGCGACGTACTTGATCTCCAGGTACTCGTCGATGCCGACGCTGCCGCCCTCGCGGCCCAGCCCGGACTGCTTGATCCCGCCGAACGGCGCGGCCGGGTTGGACACCAGGCCGGTGTTCAGGCCGATCATGCCGGCCTCCAGTCGCTCCGACACCCGCAGCGAGCGCGTCAGGCTCTCCGTGAACAGGTAGCTGACCAGGCCGAACTCGGTGTCGTTCGCCGCGGCGACGGCCTCGTCCTCCTCGTCGAACACCGTGATCGCGGCGACCGGCCCGAAGATCTCCTCGCGGGACAGCCGGGCCTCCAGCGGCACGTCGGTGAGGACGGTGGGCGGGTAGAAGAAGCCCGGGCCGTCGGCAGGCTCCGCGCCGACGGTGACGTGCGCGCCCTTGTCG
>JAPLAT010000347.1 GCA_026393175.1 Pseudonocardiales bacterium | reverse complement strand
CTCGCGGCGCTCGAGTCCGTGGGCGCGGGCCGCCGCACGTGGGCGGTGCTGGGCCGGATCGCCGAGCTGGGCGAGGGCTCCGCCGCCGCGCACGCCGAGGTCGCGGAGTTCGCGCGGGCCCGCGGCGTCGCGGAGCTGGTGGCCGTCGGCGCCCCGGAGTACGGCGCGGGCGTGCGCGCGGCCGCCGACGTGCCCGAGGCGCTGGAGCTGCTGCGCGCCGAGCTGCGTCCCGGGGACGTGGTCCTGGTCAAGGCGTCCCGGTCGGCGGGACTGGAGCGGCTCGCGGCCGCTCTGCTGGAGGGAGTGTCGTGAGGGGTGTCTTCATCGCCGCGGGCGTCGCGCTCGCGGTGTCGATCCTGCTCACGCCGTACCTGATCCGGTTCTTCGGCCGCCAGGGGTTCGGGCAGGAGATCCGGGCCGAGGGCCCGCAGAGCCACCAGGCCAAGCGCGGCACGCCGACGATGGGCGGCGTCGCGATCCTGCTGGCGATCTGGCTGGGCTACCTGGCCTCGCACGTGTTCACCGGGCTGCAGATCACCGCGTCGGCGCTGCTGGTGCTGTTCCTCACCACGGCGCTGGGCGTCGTCGGCTTCCTCGACGACTTCATCAAGCTGCGCCGCCAGCGCAACCTGGGCCTGAACAAGACCTCCAAGCTGGTCGGCCAGTTCGTCACGGCGGTGGTCTTCGGCGTGCTCGCCGTGCGGTTCGTCAACGAGGACGGCCTGGCCCCGGCGTCGACGAACCTGTCGTTCGTCCGCGACATCGCGGTGCTGAGCTTCGGCGCCGTCGGCTTCGTGGTGTTCGGCTACCTCGTCATCGCCGCCTGGTCGAACGCGGTGAACCTCACCGACGGCCTGGACGGGCTGGCCGCCGGCACGTCGGCGATGGTGCTCGCCACCTACTCGATCATCTGCTTCTGGCAGTTCCGCAACGCGTGCGCGATCAACGCCGCCGCGGGCTGCTACCAGGTGCGCGACCCGCTCGACGTCGGGATCGTGGCCGCGGCCGCGATGGGCGGCTGCATCGGGTTCCTGTGGTGGAACGCCGCGCCGGCCCGCATCTTCATGGGCGACACCGGCTCGCTCGCCCTCGGCGGCCTCATCGCCGGGCTGTCGATGGTCACCCGCACCGAGCTGCTGCTCGTCGTCATCGGCGGGGTGTTCGTGGTGGAGGCGCTGTCGGTGGCGCTGCAGATCGTCGTCTTCCGCACGACGCGGCGGCGGCTGTTCCGGATGGCGCCCTTCCACCACCACTTCGAGCTCGCCGGGTGGGCCGAGACCACGGTCATCATCCGGTTCTGGCTGCTCGCCGCCATGTGCGCGGCGCTGGGCCTGGGCCTGTTCTACAGCGAGTGGCTCACCGCCAGCGAGGGCTTCTAGATGCGTCCCGAGGCGCTGCGGGGCGCCCGGGTGGTCGTCGCGGGCGCGGGGGTCTCCGGGCTCGCCGCGGCCAGGGCACTGCTGGAGCTGGGCGCCCGGGTCACCGTCACCGACGCCCGGCCCGAGGCGCTGGCCGACCTGCCCGACGGCGCCGAGCCCGGCGCGGAGTCGGACCCGCTGCCGCCGGGGACCGCGCTCGTCGTCACCGGGCCGGGGCGCCGCCCCGACCACCCGGTCACCCGGGCCGGCGTGCCGGTGGTCGGGGAGACCGAGCTGGCCTGGTGGATCGGCGCGGCCGCCCCGCGCCCGCCCGCCTGGCTGGTGGTCACCGGCACCAACGGCAAGACCACGGCCACCGGGATGCTCGCCGCGATCCTGCGCGCCGCCGACCGCGACGCCGTGGCCTGCGGCAACATCGGCTACCCCGCCGTGGACGCCGTGCGCGGCGGGCACGAGGTGCTCGCGGTGGAGCTGTCGAGCTTCCAGCTGCACTGGTCGCCGTCGATCGTGCCCGCGGCCGGGGTGGTGCTCAACGTCGCCGAGGACCACCTCGACTGGCACGGCTCCATGGACGCCTACGCCGCCGCGAAGGCGCGCGCGCTGACCGGGCCGGTCGCCGTCGCCGGGGTGGACGACCCGCGGGCCGCCGCGCTGCTCGCCGCCGCCCCGGCTCCCCGCCGGGTGGGCGTCACCCTCGCCGCCCCCGGGCCCGACCAGCTCGGGGTCGAGGACGGCGTCCTGCTGGACCGGGCGTTCGGCGGCGGCGCGCTGGCCGAGGCCGCCGCCGTGCACCCGCCGGGCCCGCCCGGCGTCACCGACGCCCTGGC
>JAPLAT010000273.1 GCA_026393175.1 Pseudonocardiales bacterium | reverse complement strand
CGGCCGCAGCGCCTCGACGTCGGCCTCGACGTCGGCCCGTCGCACGCCGTGCCCCTCCAGCACGGTCAGCGCCAGGTTGTCGGGCACCCGGTACAGCGCGAGGAGCAGGTGCTCGGTGCGGATGGCGTCGGCGTGACGCTCCCGCGACAGCTGCTGGGCCAGCACCACGACCTGCCGTGCGCGGTCGGTGAACCGTTCGAACATCGCTGCCTCCCTCAGAACCCGAACCGGCGGTACTTCTTGTGGACCGCCTGCCTGCTGACCCGGAGCTGGTCGGCGATCTGCTGCCACGACCAGCCCTGGTCGCGGGCGTTGGTCACCTGCAGCTCCTCCAGCGACTCCAGCAGCGTCCGCAGGGACGCCACGGCCGCCAGCCCGACGGCGGGGTCCCTGCTGGACGCCGCGGCCGCCACCTGCGTCGCATCGCTCATGGGTGTCAACCTACGTTGACAGGCGGGCCGTGTCAACAGAAGTTGACACCCTTGCGCCCGCCGCGCGCACGTGGGACAACCGGCGCCTCGGCAGGGAGAGACGCGTGGACGCTGTGACGATCCGGCTCTCCGGGTCGTTCGCCGTCGACGGCGGCGCCGGTCCGGTGCTGGTCGGCGGGCGCAAGGCGCGTCGGCTGCTGGCCCGGCTGGCCGCCGCGGGGGGCGAGCCGGTCCCCGTCGACGCGCTCGTGGCGGACCTGTGGCCGCTGCGGCCGCCCCGGGCCCCCGGCGACAACGTCGCCACCCTGGTGAGCCGGCTCCGGGCGGCGCTGGGCAGCGGCGTCGTCCTCGGGACCCGGCCCGCGTACCGGCTCGCCCGGCCGCCCGCGGTGGTCGTCGACGTCGACGAGGCGCCGGCCCTCGCCGCCGAGGCGGCCCGCCGCGCCGGCGAGCCGGGACTCGCCGCCACCGCGGCCGCCCGCGGCCTGGACGTGCTCGGCACGGCCGACGTCCTGGCGGGCGAGCCGCCCGCCGAGTGGATCGACGCCCTGCGCCGGCGCGTCGACGACGTGCGCCGCGACCTGTGGCACGCGCTGGCCCGCGCCGCCCTCGAGACCGGCGACACCCCGGCCGCGCTGGCCGCCGCTGGCGCTGCGGCCGCCGCCGACCCCCTCGACGAGGGCGCGCACCGGCTGCTCATGGAGGCGCACCGGGCGGCCGGCGAGCCCGGCGCCGCGCTCGCCGTCTTCGCGGACCTGCGCGCGGCGCTCGCCCGCGAGCTGGGTGCCGACCCGGCGCCGGCCACTCGGTCCCTGCACCTCGCCGTCCTGCGCGGGGACCCGCCGCCGGCCGGTGGCCGGCCGCGCCGGAGGCATCCCCGGCCCGCCCCGGCCGGGCGTGATGACGAGACGGCGCTGCTCACCGCCGCGTGGACGGCGGCCACCACGGGCACGACGGGGCTCGTGCTGCTCACCGGCGAGGCGGGCATCGGCAAGACGACCCTGGCCGGGACGCTCGCCCGGCTGGTCACCGACACCGGCGGGCTCGTGCTGGAGGCCCGCTGCCACGCCGCCGAGCGCTCGCTGCTGCTCCAGCCCGTGCTCGACGCGCTCGCCCCCGTCCTGCGCACCGTGCCCCCCGAGGAGGCCCGGCGCCTCGCCGGGGCAGGCGCTCCGGTCCTGGCCGGGCTCCTGCCGGAGCTCGCCGCGGTCCTCGGTGCCCCCGGCCCGGACCGCGGCACGGCGGAGCTGGAGCGCAGGCGCACCGCCGACGCGGTGCGCGGGCTGCTGCGCGCGCTGGCCGCGACCCGGCCCGTCCTGCTGCTCCTCGACGACCTGCACAACGCGGGGATCGCCACGGTCGAGTTGCTCCACTACCTCGCGGCCCGGCCCGGTGGGGACCGCCTCCTCGTGCTGGCGACGGTCCGCGCCGAGGAGGGCGCTGCGGCCGTCGCGGCGCTGGCCGACGTGGCCACGACGGTGCCGGTCGGGCCGCTCGCACCGGACGCGGTGGCGCTCCTGGCGGCCCGGGCAGGCGTGCCCCGCCACGCCGAGGACGTCCTGCGCCGCACCCGGGGGCACACGCTGTTCGTCGTCGAGTCGCTGCGCGGGCTGGCCGCGGGCGCACCCGGGGTGCCGGGCTCGCTGCAGGCGGCCGTGCTCGCGCGGGTGCACCGGCTCGGGCCGGGCGTCGAGCGGGTGCTGCGGGCGGCGGCGGTGCTCGGGGCGTCCGTGGCGCCGGAGAGCGTCGCGGCACTGCTGGGCGCGCCGGTGCCCGAGGTGCTCGGCCCGCTCGACGACGCCGCCGCGGCCCGGCTGCTCGGGCCGGCCGGGACCGACTACGAGTTCGCGAACGACCTGGTCCACGAGGTGCTCTACGCGACGACGCCCGCGCCCGTCCGGCGCTCCCACCACCTGCGCGCCGCCGACCTGCTCGCCGCCCGCCCGGAGGCGCGGGCGGGGCACGC
>JAPLAT010000307.1 GCA_026393175.1 Pseudonocardiales bacterium | reverse complement strand
CTCGCGGACCCCGACGGCGGTCTCGCACTCGTCGAGGTTGCCCACGGCGACGTCGACGTGGGGGAGGGCGCGGCGCACCCAGCGCCGGGCCTCCTCGCGGGACTCCCAGAACATCGGGCGGTAGTCCAGGTCGAGCACCGTCCTCCCGCGCCCGGCCCGCGCCTCCAGCGCGGCCAGCGTCGCCGTCCGGCTCGGCTCGCGGGACAGCCCGGTGACCGTCACCCAGAACACGTCGGCGTCGCGCACGGCGTCGAGGTCCAGCTCCTCGGCCCGGATGCACAGGTCGGGTGCGGGGTCGCGGCCGTAGAAGTAGAGCGGGAAGTCGTCGGGCGGGAAGATCTCGCAGAACACGACCGGCGTCGCCATCCCCGGCACGGCGGTGACCTGTCGGTCGTCCACGCCGAAGCCGCGCAGGGCGTCGTGCAGGTAGGCGCCGAACGGGTCGTCGCCGGTGCGGGTGATCACGGCGCTGCGCCGCCCGTGCCGCGCGGCGGCGACCGCGACGTTCGTCGCGCTCCCGCCGAGGTACTTGCCGAACGTGGTGACCTCGCGCAGCGAGACCCCGATCTGCTGGGGGTAGATGTCCACCCCGATGCGGCCCATCGTCAGCACCTCGGGTGCTCCCGGCCCGTCCTGCCCCTGCATCCCGACTCCCTCGTCGCGGTGGTGGTCCGTCCGCAGGGTCAGGTGTACTCTCGTCCCTAGATCAGGTCAATACTTTGTCTTAACAAAGGTGGTACGACGATGGTCGAGCCGACGGTGCCCGAGGTCGCGCTGGACCGCACCAGCCCGGTGCCGCTGTACTTCCAGGTGGCGACGCGGATGCAGCAGCTCATCGAGGACGGCGAGCTGCCCGTGGGCAGCCGGCTGGAGAACGAGGTGGAACTCGCCGAGCGCCTGGGTGTGTCGCGGCCCACCATGCGCCGGGCCATCGCCTACCTCGTCGAGCGCGGCATGCTCGTGCGGCGGCGGGGGATCGGCACGCAGATCGTGCACCCCAAGGTCCGCAGGCCCGTCGAGCTGACCAGCCTCTACGACGACCTCGCGAAGAGCGGCCAGTCCCCGCGCACCGAGGTGCTGCTGCTGGAGGTGCGCCGGGCGCCCGACCACGTCGCCGAAGCGCTCGGGGTGCCCGGCGGGCTGGACATCACCTGGATCGAGCGGCTGCGCCACGCCGGCGGCGAGCCGCTGGCGATCATGCACAACGCCGTGCCGCTGGACCTGCTGCCGCTCACCGAGGACGACCTCGCCGAGCGCGGCCTCTACGAGCTGCTGCGCGCCGCCGGCCACGTGCCGCGGATGGCGAGCCAGACCGTCGGGGCGAAGGCGGCCACGGCGGCCGAGGCCCGCCAGCTCGGGGACCCCCGCGGCGCGCCGATGCTGACGATGGCCCGCACCGCCTGGGACGAGTCCGGCCGCGCGGTGGAGTACGGCTCGCACGTCTACCGCGCCAGCCGCTACTCCTTCGAGCTGACCCTGACCAGCTGACCGACCAGCTGACCCTGACCAGCTGACCCCCGGCCGGCCGACCCCGGCCGTCACGGGGCCTCGACCACCACCGGCATGCCGAACGACACCGGGACGCCGTCGCTCCACAGCACGTGGTCCGGCGGGCGGGCGGCCAGGTCCCCCAGCCCGACGGAGCGCATCAGGCCGTCGTCGAGCTCCAGGACCTCGGCGGTGCGCAGCGGCCAGGCCGGGTGGGCGTTCGGGATGTACCGGGTACGGCCCAGGTGCGCGACGTGCAGGCCCCAGCGCGCGGTGAGGAAGCGCTCCAGGTCGCCGTCGGGGGCCGGCCCGCCGGGGCGCAGCGACACCCGGCTCTCCGCCCGGACCCCGGGGTGGCGCAGCCGCGCGGCGTAGCGGTGCACCCCGGCGCGCTCGGCGTACCGCATCCGGGCCCACCGGTAGGGCAGCCCGAACACCGTCCGCGCCCCGGCGACGACGACGGCCCGGTCGGTGTCCAGGCTGAGGAACAGCACGCCGCGGCGGCCGGCGTCGTCGACGGAGTAGAGCCGCACGTTGGTCTCCAGGAACGTGCCCGCCCACGGCACGGCGGGGCCGTGGGCGAACCCGGCCCCCACCATCCGGAACGGGACCAGCCCCACCCAGGTCACCCCGTCGCGGACGTCCGGGCGCACCCCGGGCGGGTAGCGGTCCGCCACCCTCGCGGGGTCGACGGCCCAGTGCAGGAACCCGACGTCGCGCCAGGACTGGCGCATGAGGTGCGGGCGCGGCAGAGCGGGCGGGTCGGCGCTGAGCACCGGTCCAGCCTGCCCGGCTCAGGCCAGCGACGCGCGCCAGGCGGCGTGCAGCGCGGCGAACTCGCCCCCGCCGGCGAGCAGCTCCCCGGGCGGGCCGTCCTGCACGATCGCGCCGTCGGCCATGACGAGCACCCGGTCGGCGACGAGCACCGTCGAGAGCCGGTGGGCGATGATCAGCGCGGTGCGGTCGGCGAGCACGGACTCCAGCGCGGCCTGCACGAGCCGCTCCGAGGGCACGTCCAGCGACGACGTGGCCTCGTCCAGCAGCACGACGGCCGGGTCGGCCAGCACCACCCTGGCCAGCGAGACGAGCTGGCGCTGCCCCGCCGACAGCCGCCCGCCGCGCTTGCGCACGTCGGTGTCGAAGCCGTCGGGCAGCGCCTCGACGAACGCCCGCGCCCCGACCGCCTCCGCCGCCGCGACCACCTCCTCGCGCGAGGCCGACGGGCGGCCCAGCGCGATGTTGTCGGCCACCGACCCGGAGAACAGGAACGCCTCCTGGGTGATCATCACCAGCGCGGCGCGCAGGTCGGCGTCGGCGACGTCGCGCAGGTCCACCCCGTCGAGCCGGACGGCCCCCGCGGTCGGGTCGTAGAACCGCGCCGCCAGCTTGGCCAGCGTCGACTTCCCCGCGCCCGTGGCCCCCACCAGCGCGACGGTCTGCCCGGCCGGCACGCGCAGCGTGAACGCGGGCAGCATCGGGCGGTCGGGGTGCCGGGCGTAGGCGAAGCCGACCCGGTCGAACTCCAGCGCACCGCGCACCGGGGACGGCAGCGGCACGGGCCGGGCGGGCTCGGCCACGCCGGGCGGCGTGTCGAGCACCGACGCGATCTTCTCCAGCGCCGCCGCCGCGGACTGGTAGGCGTTGAAGAACTGCGCGAGGTCGTCGAGCGGGTCGTAGAAGCGGCGCAGGTAGAGCAGGAACGTGGTGAGCGCGCCCAGGGTGAGCGAGCCGTCGGCCACGCGGAGCCCGCCGACGAGCAGCACGACCGCGATCGTCAGGTTCCCCACCGCGCGCACCAGCCCGACGTAGCGGGCGACGGTGAGGAACGCCTCGACGTTCGCGTCCCGGTAGGCCGTGCCCAGCCCGGCCAGGATCGCCTCGTTGCGCCGCTCGCGGCGGAACGCCTGCACCGCGCGGATGCCGTTGAGCGACTCGACGATGTGCACGATCAGCCGCGCGACCGTGCTGCGGGTGCGCCGGTAGGACGCCCGCGAGGTGCGCTGGAACCAGCGGGTCAGCACCAGCAGCGGTACGAACCCGGCGAAGACGATGACGGCGAGCGCCGGGTCGAGCACGAGCAGCAGCACCGAGATGCCGACGAGGGACAGCAGCGCCCCCAGCAGCCCGTCCAGCCCGCGCTCGAGCAGGTCGTAGAGGGAGTCCAGGTCACTGGTCAGCCGGGAGATCAGCCGGCCGGAGGTGTAGGACTCGTGGAAGTCCAGCGACAGCCGCTGCGCGTGCGCGAAGACGCGCCCGCGCAACTCCAGCAGCAGGTCCTGCCCGACCCGGCCGGACAGCACGATGAACGCCGCGCGCAGGCCCGCGCCGGCCAGCCCGCAGGCCGCGTAGCCGGCGATCGTGGCCGCCAGCGGGCCGGGGCGGCCGTCGAGCGCGGCGGGCACGCCGGTGTCGATCGCGATGCCGACGAGCAGCGGCCCGGCGAGCAGGACGGCGTTCTCCAGCACGAGCAGCAGCACCGCCAGCGCGACGGCGCGGCGGTGCGGGCGGACGAGGTCCAGGACCAGCGCCCGCGCCCGGCGCTGCAGCCGCAGCCCGGTGGCGCGGGTGACCTCGTCGGCCTCGTCCTCCTCCGCGGCGATGCCGCGCCAGGAGTCGTCCACACCGGTCGCCGTCATGCCCGCACCCCGTCCCGGTCGCCGTCGAGGTCCCGGTCGGTGTCGAGCCCGGCCAGCAGTTCCCGGTAGGCCGGGTCGCGGTTGAGCAGGTCGCGGTGGGTGCCGACGGCGACGATCCGCCCGCCGGCCAGCATCGCCACCCGGTCGGCGAGCTGCACGGTGGACGAGCGGTGCGCCACGACCAGCGCCGTGACCCCGCCGAGCACCTGGCGCAGCGCCGCCTCCACCTCGGCCTCGGTGTGCACGTCCAGCGCGGAGAGCGGGTCGTCGAGGACGAGCACGGGCGGGCGGCGCAGCACGGCACGGGCCAGGGCCAGCCGCTGGCGCTGCCCGCCCGACAGCGACATGCCCTGCTCGCCGATCCGGGTGTCCAGCCCCCACGGCAGCGCCGCGACGAACCCGTCGGCGCGGGCGATCCGCAGCGCCTCCCAGACCTCGGGGTCCGGCGTGCCGGGCGAGCCCAGCGCCACGTTCTCCCGCACGCTCGCCGAGATGAGCACCGGGTCCTCGAACGCGGTGGCGACGGCGCCGCGCAGGTCGGCGAGCGCCAGGTCGCGCACGTCCACCCCGTCGAGCAGGACCGCGCCCGCGGTGACGTCGTGCAGCCGGGCGACGAGCGCCGTGAGCGTGGTCTTGCCCGACCCGGTCGCCCCGACCAGCGCCATCGTCTCGCCGGGCGCCACGGTCAGGTCGACCCCGTCGAGCACCGGGCGCGCCGCGCCGGGGTGCCGGAACCCGACCCCGCGCAGCACCAGCGCGCCGCGCAGCGGGGAGGGCAGCGGCACCGGGACGGGCGGGTCGGTCACCGACACGGCGGCGTCGCGCACCTCGGCGTAGCGGGTGAGCGCGGTCGCGGTGGAGCTCGCCTCGGCGAGCAGCCAGCCCAGCGAGGCGATGGGCCAGTACAGGTAGGTCATCACGGTGATCGCCGCGACGAGCGTGCCGAGCGTCAGCGTGCCCTGCACGACGCCGTACGCGCCCAGGCCGAGGATCGCCGCGATCGCGGCCTCCGGCAGCATCACCAGGACGAACCACAGCGCCGCGACCAGCCGCAGCTTGACGAGCTCGGTGCCCCGCAGGCCGCGCGACCCGGCCACGAACCGGGCGGTGATCCGGCGCCCCCGGCCCAGGGACTTGAGCACCCTGATGCCCAGCGCCGACTCCTCGACGATCGTCGCGAGGTCGCCCACCTGGTCCTGGGCCCGGCGCGCCACGACGGAGTAGCGCCGCTCGATGAGCAGCGTCAGCACGGTCAGCGGCACCGCCACGACGGCGACGACGACGCCGAGCAGCGGCCAGAGCCACACCAGCACGCCGATGCCGACGACCGTCGTCACCGTGTTGATCACCAGGAACAGGCCGGAGAACGCGACGAACCAGCGGACCGTGGTGAGGTCCGACGTCGCGCGGGACAGCAGCTGGCCCGAGGCCCACCGGTCGTGGAAGGCGACCGGCAGCCGCTGGAGGTGGGCGAACAGGTCGGCCCGCATCGCCGACTCGACGTCGTTGCTGGGGCCGGCGACGAGCGCCCGGCGCACCGTGATGAGGACGGCCTCGAGCAGGCCGAACGCGAGGACGCCCAGGGCCAGCCACGGCAGGACGGCGGTCTCGCCGCGGGCGATCGGGCCGTCGACGATCTCCCAGGTGACGAGCGGGATGGCCAGGCCCGCGAGGGTGGCCGCGAGCGCGGCGAGGCCGCCCCCGACCAGTGCGGCGCGGTGGGGGCGGACGTAGGGGGGGAGCCGGCGCAGCGCGGAGAGGGTGCCGCCCGCGCCGCCGGCCGGGGGATCGGCGCTCATGGCCCGGACGACGGTACGGAGCCGCCATGGGGGCCGCACGTGAATTGCCGCATGCCGGCCACCCTGCGACCTCGGCGCGGGTGGAGGTCAAGCGCGCCCCGGCCGGCGTCGTGTAGCAGGGTGGGGGGCAGCAGGAGCGTCGGAGAGGTGATCACGTGGCGGTGCGGGTCGGATACAAGGCCTCGGCGGAGCAGTTCGCTCCACGGGAGCTCGTGGAGTACGCGGTGCGGGCCGAGGAGGTGGGCCTGGACAGCGCGGTCGTGTCCGACCACTTCCTGCCGTGGCGCCACCAGGGCGGGCACGCCCCGTTCGCGCTGTCCTGGCTCGCGGCGGTGGGGGAGCGCACGTCGCGCGTGCAGCTCGGCACGTCGGTGCTCACGCCGACGTTCCGGTACAACCCCGCCGTGCTGGCGCAGACGTTCGCCACCCTCGGGCTGCTCTACCCCGGGCGGGTGATGCTGGGCGTCGGCACCGGCGAGGCGCTCAACGAGATCGCCGTGTCCGGGCGCGAGTGGCCGGAGTTCAAGGAGCGCTACGCGCGGCTGCGCGAGGCCGTCCGGCTCATGCGCGAGCTGTGGACGGCCGACGGTCCGGTGTCGTTCGAGGGCGAGTACTACCGCACCGTCGACGCGACGATCTACGACCGGCCCGAGCAGCCCGTGCCGGTCTACATCGCGGCGGGCGGCCCGCAGATGGCGAAGTACGCCGGCCGCGCCGGGGACGGGTTCATCTGCACCTCCGGCAAGGGCATGGAGCTCTACACCGAGAAGCTGCTCCCCGCCGTCGCCGAGGGCGAGGAGGCCGCGGAGAAGCCCGCGGGCTCGGTGGACCGCATGATCGAGATCAAGCTGTCCTACGACCGCGACAAGGACCGGGCGCTGGAGAACTGCCGGTTCTGGGCGCCGCTCTCGCTCACCCCGGAGCAGAAGCACAGCGTCGACTCCTCGGTGGAGATGGAGCGCCTGGCCGACGAGCTGCCCATCGAGCAGGTGGCCCGGCGCTGGATCGTCGCGTCCACCCCGGAGGAGGCGATGGACGGCATCCGCCCCTACGTCGACGCCGGGCTGACCCATCTCGTGTTCCACGGCCCCGGTCACGACCAGGAACGGTTCCTCACCCAGTTCGCCGAGGACGTGCTGCCCGCCCTGCGGGAGCTCTAGGTGGCGCCCGTCGAGCGGGACGGTCGCGTCCTGCGGGCGACGATCGCCCGCGGCCGCCACGGCACCCTCGACGGCGAGGCGCTGCCGGAGGTGGAGGAGGCGTTGCGCGGGATCGACCCCGCCGACACCGGTGCGGTGCTGCTCGTCTCCGACGGCGAGAGCTTCTGCACCGGCGGCGACGTCCGCGCGTTCGCCGGCGCCGCGGACCGCGGGGCGTACGTGCGCGGGCTGGCCGAGGCCTTCCACGGCCTGCTCTCGGCGATGGTGGACGCCCCGGTGCCGGTCGTCGCGGCCGTCCCCGGCTGGGCGGCCGGGGCGGGCATGAGCGTCGTCTGCGCGGCGGACCTCGCCGTGGGCGGGCACGGCACCCGGCTGCGGCCGGCCTACCCGGGCATCGGCTTCTCCCCCGACGGCGGGATGTCCTGGACCCTGCCGCGCACCGTGGGCGCCGGGCGGGCGCGGGAGATCCTGCTCACCGACCGGGTCCTGGACGCCGCGGAGGCCCACGCCCTGGGCGTCCTCGCCGTGGTCGTCGACGACGCGGACGTGCGCGCCGAGGCCGAGGCCGTCGCGCACCGCCTCGCGCAGGGCCCCACGGCGGCGCTCGGGCGGATCAAGCGGCTGCTGGCCGCCTCCCCGGGAGCCACGCTCGCCGCGCAGCTCGCCGCGGAGGCCGAGTCGATCGCGGCCAGCGCGGCCGGCCCGGAGGGCGCGGAGGGGCTGGCGGCGTTCGCGGAGAAGCGCCCGCCGCGCTTCCACTAGACCCACCCGGCAGCCCACCGGCGCGTCGGCGGCCGGTGCCCGCACGGGGCACCGGCCGCCCGGTCCGGCCGTGGCCGGGTCCCGCTCAGTCCTTCTCGCGGGCCTTGCGGGTCTCGCGCCTGCTGGCCTTGTCCAGCGCCTCCACCAGCTCGTCCTTGGTCATCGACGAGCGGCCCGGCACGTCGAGCCGGCGCGCGAGGTCCATCAGGTGCTCCTTGGACGCGTTCGCGTCCACCCCGCCCGCCGTGGGCAGGTCGGAGTCGGCGCCGCCGCGCTCGGCCTGCTCGTCCGAGGGCCCGTTGCGCTCCTTGGGCTCCCAGTGGTCGCCGACCTTCTCGTGGGTGTGCTTCAGCGCCGCGAAGGCCGTGCGCCGGGCCCGGGCACCGTCGTCGTCGTAGGTCTCCAGGGCGGACTCGTAGGTCTTCTCCCAGGTGCGCACGGCCTTGTCGTCCGAGCGCTCGACCGTCGACGGCACGGCGTCCCCGGCCGGGTCACGTGCGGGCACGACGCCCCCCTCCCGGTGGCGGCCCGTCCAGGACCTTGCGCACCGCCTTCATCCCGTACCGGTCCACCGCCGTCTTCACCAGGGCGAACACCGCGCCCTGCAGCGTGGCGGCGAGCAGCACCTCGCGGGTGCTGTAGTCGTCCGACAGCGGCTGCGGGGTCTCGTCCTCGCCGCTGAGGTGCTTCCACACCACGCCGAACACCCGCCCGGCGATGAGTCCGCCCAGCAGGCCGAACGCGACGCCGAACGGCTTGTACGCGATCTTCTCGACGCGGCTGGTCATCGCGCCCTCCGCTCGGCGCCGGTCTCCCCCGCGTAGCCGGGGTCGTCGCCGGCCACGCGGCCGACGAACTCCTCGTTGCGATCCACCCCGGTGGTGCTCTCACCGTCCGGGTCGTCCGGCGTGTCGTGGTCGCCGGGTGTCTTGCCGCCCCCCTCGCGGGCCTCGGCCAGGGCGGGGTCGTTCGGGACGTCGTCCTCGGGTCCGTGCATGGCCCGGGGTACCCGCCCGGCGACGGCGTTACGCGACACGGTTTGCCCACGGGCGGCGCCGGGCACCTGGGGTGCGTGACGGACCGGACCGGAGGGAGCACGAGGTTGCACCTGACCCGACCAGCACACGCCGTCGAGCTGCGGTCCATCCGGCGCGCGGTCGAGGAGTGGGCCCGGCGCAGCGGCCTGTCCTCCGACGTGCTCGTCGACCTCCAGCTCGCGCTCGGCGAGGCCGTCGCCAACGGCGTCGAGCACGCCTACGGCGCCGGCGACGCCGGGACCGTCGACATCGAGCTGGAGCTGCGCTCCAGCGACCGGGCCGGCGACGACCCGGCCGGCGGCGGCATCTCCGGCGACGACCCGGGCGGCGACGTCGTCGTGCGGGTGAGCGACCGCGGGCGCTGGCGCCCGGTGCCCGAGCGGTCCGGGAACCGGGGGCGCGGCCTGCTCATGATCGAGCAGCTGGCCCGGCGGGTGCGCGTCCGCACCGACGACTCCGGCACCGAGGTGTGCTTCGCGATCCCGCTCCCGGCCTGAGGCGCCGGCCGGCGGCCGGCTCAGTGGCGCGAGGACCCGCCCGCGACGAGGCGGCGGGGACCGCCGGAGACGCGGACCGAGCGCAGGCCGGGCAGCTGCACCGCGGAGCGGGGCATCACGCTGCGGGCCCGCGCGACCGGCCAGGCCGGGCCCTGCGGGATGAGCGGGTCGAACCCGAACGCGGGGGCCGCCCCGACGCTAGAGCGCAGCAGCTCCTGGTACTCGTCGTGCTCGGCCATCGCGCCCGCGACGTCGCCCTGGGCGAGCAGCGCGTTGATGACGGCGCGGCGGGCGCTCTCCCGGCTCGGGGCCGAGCGGACGGCGCGGCGGGCCACGGCGACGGCGTCCGCGTGGCGGCCCGCGGCGGTGAGCCGCGCGCTGCGCTCCTCGACGGCGTGCAGCCGGAGCTGGCGGAAGCGCTCGCGCTCGACGGCGATCCACGGTGCGGTCCAGCCCGGGAGGATGTCCGCGAGCAGCAGCGCGAGGTCGGTGTCCTCGGAGCCGGGGACCTCGGGCAGCGAGCGGACGAGCCGCATCGCCGCGGCCAGGTCGACCTCGACGTCGTCGGCCAGCGCCAGGGTGCCCTGCGCGTCGTCGACGACGAGCAGACCCGGTACGTCCACGGCGGCGAGGGCGTCGTCGAGCGCGCGGAGCGAGGCGTCGACGGCGAGGCCCGGCCACAGGTCCGCCGCGAGCGCGTCGCGGTGCTGGGCCCGCGGGTGGACCGCGAGGTAGGCGACCAGGCGGCGCGCGTCGACGCCCAGGGCCACCGGCCCGGTGGCCGCGGTGAGGGTGAAGGCGCCCAGGACGGTGACCCGGTGGGGTGCGACCTCGGGGGCGTCCGGCGTGCGAGATCGTCGCTGATCCTCAGACATGGCTGTCCCGATGTGTTGCCGTACTCGGATGGGATGGCCCCGCGGTCCCGCAGAGCCGGAAGTCCGCAGAAGAGTGTTCTCCGCCGACTCCCGCTTGCCAAGGGCCGTTTGCGTCACATCCCGGGACCGTGTGACCCACCGTAGCCTACGGGGTGACGGAGAGGCGCACGTGGGTGCCGTCCGCGTCCGCCCAGACGTGCAGCAGGTCGCACAGCTGGCGGGCGATCCACAGGCCCCGCCCGCGCGGGTCGGAGGTGTGCGGCGCGACCAGCCCGGGCAGGGGGTCGTCCAGCGGCCCCGGGTCGTGCACCTCGCACGTCAGCCCGCGCCCGTCGGCCCACAGGTGCAGCTCCGCGGGCGTCCCGCCGTGCTCGACGGCGTTCGTCGCGACCTCGTTGACGGCGAGGACCACGTCCGCGGCCCGGTCGTCGTCGAAGCCCGCGGCCACCAGCTCGCCGAGCAGCACCTGCCGGACGTCGTGCAGCTGCCAGGCCTGGAACGTCATCCGGCGGTCGGGGGCGCCGAGCAGCTCCGGGGCGGCGACGGGGCGCGCGGCCAGCAGCTCCCGCGGCTCGCGGAACGCCGGGTTGCGGCGCAGCTCGCCGTCGACCAGCAGGTGCGGGTGGGTCGAGCGGGCCCCGTCGAGCACGGAGAGGTGCAGCGGGATCTCCGGGTAGAAGCAGGTCAGGCGCACCGGGAGGGCCGCGAGCGCCACGTGCGACGCGGCCTCCAGCTCCATCCAGAACCGCCCGTCGGGGCCGTCGAGCTCGGGCAGGTGCTCGGTGAGGACGGTGGCCGGGCCGTGGGCGTCGGTGAGCTGGCGCAGCTCCCTGGCCCGGCGCAGCGCGACCGTCTGGCCCGACCGGGCCTCGGCCGGGCCGGGCGCGGGCAGGACGTGCAGGCCGTCGGGATCGTCGAGCGCCGACCGCAGCGCCTCGGCGGTGGTGGCGGAGACGGCCAGGGCGACCGGCTCGCCCGCCTCGAGCGCGGTGCGGGCCGGCGCGGTCAACGCGGCGAGCAGGTCGGTGTCCGAGCGGTGGAACCCGACGCCGTGCTGCAGGCCGGACGGCCGCGCGTGCCGCGGGGCCGCGGTGACCTTCACGCCACCACCGCGCCGTGCCCACGGCCGGCGTCGGCGGGTCGCGCCGCCGCGGCGTCGTCCCCGGCGGGGGAGTCCGGGGCCCCGTCACCCTCCGCCACGTCCCCGGCAGGCGGCACGTCCCCCGCCGGGCCGGCCTCCGCGGCCCCGCCGCCCTCGGGCTGCACGGGACGACCGGCCGGGCCCGGGTGCGCGGTGACCCGCAGCCGGGGGGCGAACGGCGCCCCGCAGCGGTCGAGCACCCGCATCACGCCCGGGCGCACGCCGGTGAGCAGCAGCGTGTGCGTGCAGGGGAACTCGGCGGCCGCGTGCACCAGGCTCACGGCCCCGGCGACGTCGAGGAAGCGCAGGGACGACAGGTCGAGCTCGACCTCCGGCGGCGAGCTGGGGGAGCGCAGGACCTCGTCGAGGGCGGCCTCCAGGGCCCGCCGGATCATCGGCCGGTTGCTGTGGTCGACCTCGCCCGCGATCCGCGCGACGTAGGGGCGCGGCGTCGTGATCCGCAGCAGGTTGTCGTCGTAGAGGGGCGCGGCCACGGGGATCTCGTGCCGGTGGGCCGCGCGCAGCCGGGCGATGTCGGGCTCGGAGTAGCGGTTGCGGTCGTAGAGGCAGTGGATGCGGGCGGGGCGCCCGCGCAGCACCTCGTCGAAACGCGCCTCGTACTCCAGCATCGCCGCGCCGTCGCCCCGGCTCATCCCGGTGCTGGCCTCGCTGAGCAGGCGGACCGCGGGGTAGCCCCGCGCGAGCGCCCCGTCGATCATGGTGGTGACCGACTCCAGCACGGCCGAGGCCGGGGCGTCGGCCATCGCCACCATGACCTCGGTCGGCAGGATCACCAGCTGGCCGCTCGCGAGCGGTCCCTCGACCGGGACGCCGTCGTCGACCAGACGCTCCAGCACGGCGTCGGCGGTGCGGTTCTCGCCGTAGACGACGTGCTCGCCCGCGCGCAGGCCCTCGCCCAGGAACGCGGCCGTGCGCTCCCACAGCTCCTCGTCGCTGACGGGCAGGGCGCAGGAGTGGGCGGGCTCGGCGATCTGGGTCACGGCCACTCACCCCCGGGCACTCGACTGATCTCGGCGTGCGGCGCCGACACGGCGGAGAGTCATCGCGGTGTCACGCTGGGGCCATCGTACGTCCGGACAGGTGGTTCCCCGCCCGCCGGGACCGCTGGTCGCGCGGTGAGGGGTACCTGCGTCGCGACGAGCGGGCCAGGACGCGCGACGACCGACGGTCGATCACGCTGCGTGCACGTGCACCCGCACGTACGTCAGGCCGCCGGGGGAACGAGCGCCTCCACCAGACGGGGGCCCGGCTCGGCCTGCGCGCGCCGCAGCGCGGCGACGAGCTCGTCGGCGGTGGTGGCCCGCTCGGCCGGGACCCCCATGCCGCGGGCCATCGCGCAGAAGTCCAGCTCCGGCCGCCCGAGGTCGAACAGGTCGGCCGACGCGGCCCCGGGCGTCGCGCCGACGGCGGCCATCTCCATGCGCAGGATCGCGTAGGCGCTGTTCCGGTAGAGCACGGTGGTGACGTCGAGGCCCTCGCGGGCCTGGGTCCACAGTGCCTGGATCGTGTACATCGCGCTGCCGTCGGCCTGCAGGCACCACACCGGGCGGTCGGGCCGGGCCACGGCGGCGCCGGTGGACGCGGGCAGGCCGTAGCCGATCGCCCCGCCGGTCAGGGTGAGCCAGTCGTGGCGCGGCGCGCCCGCGGTGGCGTCGGGCAGCCCGAGGCCGGAGGTGATCGACTCGTCCACGACGATCGCCCCCTCGGGCAGCAGCGCCCCGACGGCGGCCGAGGCGGCGGCGACGGTCAGCGCGCCGGTGGGCGGGTCGGGGCGGCGCGCGGGGGCCTGCGTCGCGGCGCCGCCGGGGGCGAGCAGGTCGGCGAGCTCCTCCAGCGCGGCGGCGGCGCCGGTGGGCCCGGCGAGGGGGTGCACGGCGCAGCCGTCGGGCACCAGGTCGCCGTCGCGGCCGGGGTAGCCGAAGAAGGCGACGGGGGAGCGGGCCCCGGCCAGCACGAGGTGCCGGGCGGCGCCGAGCTGGTGGCGGGCGGCGTCGGCGAGGTAGGCCAGCCGGGCCACCGGCGCGACGCCCGCGCCGCGCTCGAGCCGCGCGGGGAAGGTCTCGCAGAGCAGCCGCGCCCCTGTGGCCGCGGCGATCCGGGAG
>JAPLAT010000208.1 GCA_026393175.1 Pseudonocardiales bacterium | reverse complement strand
ACGGCCCGGGCACCGTGCTGGAGGCCGTCGTCGCGGCCGCGGAGGGGCTGGGCCCGCCCGCGCACCGCGTCTGGCTGCCCCCGCTCGGCGACCCGCCCCCGCTCGACGAGCTGATCGGGTCGCCGCGCGTCGTGCCCGGCCGCGGCCTCATGGCGGGCGGCGGGCGGGGCGGGGCGCTGCGGGTGCCCGTCGCCGTGGTCGACCGGCCCTACCAGCAGCGCCGCGACCCGCTGCTGCTCGACCTCTCCGGCGCCGACGGCCACCTCGTCGTCGTCGGCGGGCCGCGGGCGGGCAAGTCCACGGCGCTCGCCACGGCCGTCCTCGCCCTCGCGCTCTCCCACACCCCCGCCGAGCTGGGCGTGCACGTCCTCGACTTCGGCGGCGGCGCGCTGCTCCCGCTCGGCGGGCTCCCGCACGTCGGCACGGTGGCCGACCGGCTCGCGCCCGAGCTGGTGCGCCGCACCGTCGCGGAGGTGACGGGCCTGCTCACCGCGCGGGAGCGGCTGTTCCGCGACAACGGCGTCGCGTCGGTGGAGGCGTTCCGCGCCCGCAGGCGGGCCGGGGAGTTCGCCCGCGAGCCCGCCACCGACGTGCTGCTCGTCGTCGACGGGTACCCCACGCTGCGCGGCGAGTTCGAGGACCTGGAGCAGCGGCTGCTGCAGATCGCGGGCCAGGGGCTCTCGCTCGGCGTGCACCTGGCGCTGTCCACCGGCCGGTGGAGCGACCTGCGGCCGGCGCTGCGGGACCTGTGCGGCAGCCGGCTGGAGCTGCGCCTGGGCGAGCCGGCCGACTCGGAGATCGACCGGCGGCGGGCGGCCGCGGTGCCGGCACGGGCCGGGCACGGGCTCGCCCCGGACGGCGCGGCGATGGTGCTCGCCGCGCCCCGCCTCACCGAGGGCGACACGGCCGGTCTCGTCGCCGACGTCGCGGCCGCGCGGCCCGGTCCGGCCTTCGCACCGGTCCGCAGGCTCCCCGACCGGCTCGACCACGACCGGCTTCCCGCCCCCGAGCCGGGCTCGGCCGGGCTGCCGCTCGGGGTGGACGAGGAGCGGCTCGCGCTGGTCCAGGCCGACCTCGCCGCCGAGCCGCACCTGCTGTGCTTCGCCGACGCGGAGAGCGGGAAGACCGCGCTGCTGCGGCTGGTGGCCCACGGCGTCGTCGCGCGGTACCGGCCCGACGAGGCGCGGATCGTCGTCCTCGACCCGCGGCGCGGCCTGCTGGGCGCCGTCCCGGACAGCCACCTCATCGGCTACGCGAGCACGGCCGAGGCCGCGGCCACCGCAGCCGGGGAGGTCGCGGCGTCGCTGCGCCGCCGGCTGCCCGGGCCCGACGTGGGCCCGCGCGCGCTGCGCGAGCGCACCTGGTGGACCGGGCCGGACGTCGTGGTGCTCGTCGACGACTACGACCTCCTCGCCCCGGCCGGCGGGGCCGCGCACCCGCTGCTGCCGCTGCTGGAGTTCCTGCCGCAGGCCAAGGACGTCGGGCTGCACGTCGTGGTCGCGCGCCGCTGCGGCGGCGCGGGACGGGCGCTGTTCGACCCCGTCCTCGGCAGGCTGCGCGAGCTCGCCACGCCCACGCTCGTGATGAACGGCAGCCCCGACGAGGGCGTGCTCGCCGGGTCGGTGCGGCCCGGGCCGCAGCCGCCGGGGCGGGGCACGCTCGTGGACCGGCGGCACGGGGCGCGGCGCGTGCAGCTCGCCTGGCTGCCGCCGGACACCGACCCGTGAGCGGCCCGGCCGTCGTGTCCCGGGGCGCGGCGGTGGTGCGGGTGGCGCGCACCGGCCCGGACGGCGAGGTCCGCGTCCTGGAGGCGGCCGCCGCGCCGGGCGCTCCGCCCGCGGAGGTGCTGTCCGGGCTGGTGGAGGGCGCCGGAGCGGTGGTCGTGCCGGCCGAGCCGGCGCTCGCCCTGGCGGGGCGCGGCGACGCCGTGGTGCTCGACGTCGGGCACGGCCCGGCGACGGTCGTGCGGGTGCGCGGCGGGGCGGTGGTCGCGCGGCGGTCCGGGCCCGGTGGCGCCGACCTGGACGCCGCCGTCGCGGCGCTGCTCGCCCGGTCGGCCGGGCCCGTCCCGCTCGCCGAGGCCCGGCGGGTCCGGGAGGCGCTCTCGCTGCTGCCCGCCGTCGAGGTCGGGCCGCCGGGGGAGCGGGTGCGGGTGCCCGCCGCCGCCGTCCACGCCGTGCTGCGCGCGCCACTGGGGCGCCTGGTCGACGCCGTCCGCGAGCTGGCCGCGGACGACCCGGTGCCGGTGCTCGTCGTCGGCGGGGTGGCGCGCACGCCGCTGCTGGCCCGGTTGCTCGACGAGGCCGGCCTGCCCGACGTGCGCGTCCCGTCCCGGCCCGACGCCGCGGCCCTGCTCGCGGCGCACGCCGCGCTCGACCCGGCGGCCGGCCCCGCGCCC
>JAPLAT010000283.1 GCA_026393175.1 Pseudonocardiales bacterium | reverse complement strand
GCCCGGCAGGAGGTAGTCGGCGTAGGCGGTCCGGCCGGCGCCGGTCCCGACGGTGCCCGCGCCGGTGATGCCCGCGCCGAGCGTCTCGCCGAAGACGAACACGAACAGCAGCAGGAGGATCACCGGGATGCCGACGAGCGTGAGCGTCAGCGACGGGTAGCGGAACCATCCGGCGGACGCTGCGGCGCAGCATCGTGCGGGAGTCGCGGGCGGCGAGGGCGAGCGTGGTCACGGGACCGGCTCCTTCCGGGGCGGGGTCGCGCCGTCGGTGGGCGGGCGGCCGGTGAGGGACAGGAACACGTCGTCGAGGTCGGGGGTGCGCACGGTCAGGGCCTCGGCCTCCACCGCGGCGGCGTCGAGCCGGTCGAGCACCGCGCGCAGCGCGGGGACGCCGCCGTCGCCGGGGACCTCCAGGGTCAGGGCGTCGTCGTCGCGGGTCGCCCCGGCGAAGGCGCGGGCCGCGGCGTCGAGCCGGCCGGCGTCGGCGAACCGCAGGCCGACGTGCCCGCCCCCGACCATCGCCTTTAGCTCGGCGGCCGACCCCTCGGCGACGATCCGCCCCCGGTCGAGCAGCGCGATCCGGTCCGCGAGCCGGTCGGCCTCCTCCAGGTACTGCGTGGTGAGGAAGATCGTCACGCCGTCGGCGACGAGCTCGCGGACGATCTCCCACATCGTCCGCCGGGTGCGCGGGTCCAGGCCGGACGTCGGCTCGTCGAGGAAGATCACCCGGGGGTCGCCGACCAGCGTCATGGCCAGGTCGAGCCTGCGTCGCATGCCGCCGGAGTAGGTCGCGGGCGAGGTCCGGGCCGCGTCGACGAGGTCGAAGCGCTCCAGCAGCGCCGCCGCGCGCCTGCGCCCCTCCGCCCGCTCCAGGTGGTGCAGGTCGGCCATGAGCAGCAGGTTCTCCTCGCCGGTGAGCAGCGCGTCGACGGCGGAGAACTGGCCGGTCACCCCGATCACGCCGCGCACGGCGTCCGGGTCGCGGAGCACGTCGTGCCCGCCGACGCGCAGCTCGCCGCCGTCGGCGGGCAGCAGCGTCGTGAGGATCTGCACGGTCGTCGTCTTGCCGGCGCCGTTCGGGCCGAGCAGGGCGAACACCGTGCCCGCCGCGACGTCGAGGTCGATGCCGTCGAGGACGACCGTGTCGCCGAACGACCTGCGCAGGCCGCGGGCGGTGATCGCCGAGGGGCGGCCCGCCGGGGTGGGGGTCATGGTGGTTCCCTTCCGTCGATGGGCGTGCGGGACCGCCGCGGGACGCCGGGGGCGCCGCGGTGGGGGTGGTGCGGGTCGGGCCGGTGGTCAGGCGCGGTGGACGTGGAT
The DNA here is from genome assembly GCA_026393175.1 of Pseudonocardiales bacterium. GTDB lineage: Bacteria > Actinomycetota > Actinomycetes > Mycobacteriales > Pseudonocardiaceae > Pseudonocardia. Next base: position 3,883 of record JAPLAT010000283.1, on the reverse strand, counting down.
GTCGCCGTCGTGCGTGCGGGCGCGGATCTCGACGGTGTCGGTGAAGCCGTCGGGGCCCTCGCGCGGGCGCAGCGAGCTGCGGACCCGGCCGGCGGTGGAGACGAGGTCCAGCCAGGCCGCGGTGCCGGCCCGGACGCCGACCTCGAGCTCCCCCGAGGTCGTCGAGAGCTCGATGCCGCCGCGGGCGACGTCCCCCAGCCGGACGCCGCCGTAGGCGGTGCGCGCCACGACCCCGGCCTCGGCCCGGTCGACGCGGATCTCGCCGTGCAGGCCGTCGATGCGCAGGTCGCCGGTGACCGCGCCGACCCGCGTCTCGCCGTAGTCGTTGCGGATCACCGCCGCCCCGTCGACGGTGCCGACCCGGATCCCGCCGCCCCGGGTGGACACCTCCGCGTCCCCGGTGGCGTGCCCGACGTGGACCTCGCCGTAGGCCGTGGTCAGCTGCAGCGGGCCGCCGCTGTCGACCCGGATGTCGCCCAACCGGGTGTCGAGCCGGCACTCACCCAGCGGCCCCTCGCAGCGGAGGCCGCCCATGGCGACCTTCGCGTGGACGCGGGACCCGGCCGGCAGGGCGATCTCCAGGTCGAGCGGCTCGCCCCCGCGCAGCAGGTCCATCGCCCAGCCCAGCCGGCGCTGCCGGGCCCCTCGGACGACGAGCTCGCCGCCGGAGAACTCGATCCGCGCGGCCCCGGGGTCGTCCTCGTCGTGGCCGCGGACGGTGACGCGGGTGTCCGCGCGCTCGCTCGCGACGAACCGGGCGTCGGCGTGCTGGGCCTCGAGCGTGACGAGGATCGGGTGCGGGGTGGGGAAGACGGGCACGACGTCAGCCCACCCATCCGGTGAGCCGGCCGCCCGCGCCGTGCGCGGGCGGCCGGCGCACGTCGCGCGCGCCCGGGTCGAGCGCGTCGGTGGCGGCGCGCACGAGCCACGCGTTGACCGAGACGCCGTCGGCCGCGGCCGCCTCCTCGATGCGCGCCTTGAGGCCCTCGGGCGGGCGGAAGTTGATCCGCGAGGTGGCGCCGTCACCGGTGTCCGGACGCACCGGCGCGGGCGGCGCCTCCGGCGGGGCGGGTGCCGCGGCGGGGCCGGCGGCGATCCCGCTCACGACGAACCCGGGCTCCCGGCCGCGCAGGCGCACCTGCACCGACCCGGGCGCGAGCTCGCGGGTGATCTCGTCCGCCGCTGCGGACAGGGCCTCCAGCAGCGTCAGCCGGACGGCCGAGTCCAGCGGCGCGACGAGGCGCTCGGCCAGTGCCCGCGCGTCGTCGCCGCCCGCCTCGGCCGCGACCGCGAGCTCGCGGCGGAGGCTCTCGACATAGACCCCGAGTTCCATGGCGCCAGCATGGCGCCACGATGGCGCCATGTCAACGGCCCTCCGACGGCGCCGGGTCCCGCCGTAGCCTCTCAGCCGTGGCGGTGGACCGGAGTCGCCGGGCCCGGGCGGCCCGCAAGCGCACCCGACGCATGCGGCAGGTGGAGCACGACCTCGCCGGCGAGCAGTGGGCGGCGCTGACCGAGGCCTGGGGCGGGTGCGCGTACTGCGGGGCGACCGACCGGCCGCTGCAACGCGACTGCGTGCTGGCCCTGTCCCGCGGCGGCCGCTACACCCTCGACAACATCGTCCCGGCCTGCGGCTCCTGCAACGCCAGCAAGTGCAACGACGAGGTCACCGGCTGGCTGCGGCGCAAGCGGCTCGACGAGCGCGCGTTCCTGGCCCGCCACGTCGAGGTCCGGGCGGCCCTCGCGGTCCGGTTCCCCGGGGCCCGGCCCGGTCAGCCCGCCGCGGGGCCCTCGTAGAGCACCCGGTCCGCGGCGTCGTACACGTGCACGGTCAGTGCTCGCGGGTCGCGCGCCACCCCGTCGGGGATGCGGGTGGCGAACGTGCCCCCGGCGAGGCTGGCGGCCCAGCGCGGGCCGCCGTCGACCGAGACCTCCATGCGGGCGACCGACGGCATCACCGAGCCGGCCGCGAGGTCCGGGGCGAGGTCGGGCAGCGGCTCGCCGGGGCGGGGCAGCCAGAGGAACGGCCGGGGGCCGTCGATGCCGAGCCCGACCCGCCAGACCCGCAGCGGCGTGGCGCCGTCCGGACCGACCGAGCAGCCCCCGACGATGCCGGTGCTGATCGCGACCAGGAGGGAGGCGGGTCGGCCGCCCCGGTCGTAGGGCAGCAGGTGGGCCAGCTGCCAGGGCCGGGCGGCGGCATCGCTGCCGGGCTCGGCCGCGGCGCGGCAGCGCTGCAGCACGTCCACGGTCCCGGTGGGCGTGTCCGGCTGCCAGGGCCGATCGACGAGCAGCAGCGCCGGCGGGGCGAGCCCGCCGGGAGCGAGCGGGCCGCGGGTGCCCGCCGGGCCGGTGACCGTCCCGGTGAGCCCGGCGGGATCGGTGACCGCGACGCCGGTGACGCGCAGGAAGTGGCGCGCGGGTGCGGCGGGCTCGGCCCCGATCGGGCCCACCTCGACGGCCTCGCGGGCCGGGGCGACGGCGACGAGCACGCCGTCCGGCGTGCTGAGCAGCAGCCGGGCGGTGTCCAGCGGCACGGCCGATCCCGGGTCGGAGACCGCGACGGTCCGCGGTCCGGTCACGCACGCGAACGGGGTCGGCGCGTCGAGCAGCGTCACGACCACGTCCCCCGTCGACAGCAGGGCGAGCGGGCGCCAGTCGGCCCGGGCGGGGTAGGCGCCCGCCAGGCCGGTGGAGTCCAGCGCCAGCGCGCACCGGTCCAGGCTCCGCCCGCCCTGGTCCAGCGGCGCGGGTGCCGTCCGGATCGGGCCCGGCCCACCACCCCGGCCCTGGCCGGCGAGCAGGACGACGGTCACCACGACGGCCGTGGCCGCGAGGGCGCTGAGCCACACGGCGAGGGTCCGGCCGCGGGCCGCGACCGGCTCGTCGACCGTCTGGACCATGCGCCGCTCCCCGCACGATGACGCCGTCCTCCATCGTGGCGCGCCCGACCGCCCGGGCACAACGGCGGCGGGGGCGCGGGCCGCGCCCGGATCGGGGGTGGGACACCCCGGGAAGGACCGAGGATCGTGACGAGCACCTCGATGTGAACGCGCGTCCGGCGTTCGGGCTGCTGCGTCGACGGGGTCATCGGCGCTGGTCGGCGTGCCCTCGTCCGCTCGCGTGCTCGCCCGGTCATCCCGGAGACCTGCCGCCCGGCGAGGGCATCTCAGTTCGACGCGGCGTGGGTCGCCGTTCGCCTCGGTCCCCTTCCCTACTGTCCTGCGGGTGAGTGAGAGCGAAGCGTCGGATCGGACCCGCCGGGACTACGACGAAGTCGCCGAGTTGTACGACGAGATGGTGCGACGGGGCGACGAACTCACCGATGCGCTGTCAGTAGCGATGGTCAACGCCTTCGCCGACCTCGTCCGCGCCGGTGGGTCGGCGGCCACCGTGGTCGATGCGGGTTGCGGGCCCGGACAGTGGACCGACCATCTCGACAGAGTCGGCATCCAGGCCTACGGGATCGATCTGTCCCCGGCCATGGTCGCGATCGCCCGCCGGTATCGTCCCGACCTTCGGTACGAGGTCGGTTCGATGCTCCATCTCGGCGTAGGGGACAAGTCGATCGCGGGCATCCTGGCTCACTTCTCGTTGATTCACACGCCGCCGGATCTCCTTCCACGTGCCCTGACCGAGTTCGCCCGAGTGGTAGAGCCGGGTGGGCCCCTGCTGGTCGGTGTACAGGTCACCGACAACGCGGATGCCAGCGGTTGGGTCCCGTACGACCACCGAGCTTCACCGGCGTATCTCTGGACTCTCGATGCGTTGGCCGACCAACTGCACGAACACGGCTTCGTCGAACTGGGACGGCTGAGAATCGTTGCTCCGGCCCCAGATAAGCCCCCCGCCGGATATCTGCTGACGCGTCGTATCGCCTGAG
>JAPLAT010000526.1 GCA_026393175.1 Pseudonocardiales bacterium | reverse complement strand
GCCCCGCAGCAGCGCGTCCGCCGCCGCGAGCCACCCGGCCCATGCCGCCGGGTCGGCGCGGCGCCCGGCCGCGAGCAGCCCGTCCGCGTCCCCGCCGGGGGCGAGCGCGGCGACGAGCGAGCGGACGAGCAGCAGCTCCTTGTCGACGAGCAGCACCGCCGCCCGGCCGGGCAGCGGCCCCTCCGCGCCGAGGAACCAGGCCAGCACGCCGCGGTGCTTCTCCCGCAGCAGGTGGTTGGCCTTGTACTCCCTGGCGGGGGAGCGGATCCGGCGCCTCAGCTCGGCCACGCACGCCTCGGCGTCGGCGGCGGGCAGGGCCACGGCGGCGTGCGCGAACACGTCGGTGACCCCGCCGGCCAGCCGCTCGCCCTCGTGCCCCGACTCGTCGCAGGCGATCTCCATCAGGCGCCCACCCTCGCAGCGCGCGGGGCCGGGCGCAGCCCGGTTACCCGAACAGCCCGGAGAACCAGTCGGTGAACCGCTCCCAGAGGTTGCGGGCGTCGTCCTGCACGGGCTGCGGGATCTCCGGCAGGTCGGGGAGGTCGGTGGGGAGGTCGGGCAGCTCCGTCGGCAGGTCGGGCAGGCTCGGCAGCCCGCCGGACCCGTCCCCGGCGGACCCGTCCTCGGTGGGCGGCGCGTCCTCCGTGGGTTCCGCCGCGGGTTCCTCGGTCGGCTCCTCGGTGGGCTCCTCCGCGGGCGCGGCCGACGTGGCCGGCTGGGCGGCCGGGTCGGTGGGCTCGTCGCGGGCGCTGGTCAGCGCGAACCCGGCGATGACGAGGAGCGCCACGACGAGCGCGGCGATGAGCACCGTGCGCAGCGTGCCCCCGCGCGGGCCCGGCTCGGGCTCCACCGGCCCGTGCGACAGCGCCGCGGCGACCGCACGCGCCGTGGGCCGGCGCTCGGGCTCCGCGGCCGTCATCGCCCCGAGCGTGCCGCGCAGCGGTTCGGGCAGGTCGCGCGGCACGGCGGGGGCGCGCCGCAGCCGCTCCTCGGCCGCGTCCCAGCCGCTGCCGGGGTACTCCGGGCGCCCGCTCAGGCACTCCAGCAGCACGAGCCCGAGCGCGTAGACGTCCGACGGCGGCCCGGCGGCGGCGCCGCGCACCTGCTCGGGGGACAGGTACGCCGCGGTGCCGACGGTCTCGCCCGCCGACGTCATCCCCGACGCGCCGGTGAGCTGGGAGATGCCGAAGTCGGCCAGCCGCACCCGGCCGTCCTGCTCGACGAGGATGTTCGAGGGCTTCACGTCGCGGTGGACGATCCCCTCGTCGTGGACGTGGGCGAGCACGCGGGCCAGCTCCAGGCCGATCTGCGTCGCGCCCGCGGCGTCGTAGCGCTCCCGGGTGAGCTCCTGGGCCAGCGTCGGCCCGTCGACGAGCTCCATGACGAGGTAGGCGTGTCCCTGCTCGACGCCGACGTCGTGCACGGCGACGAGCCCCGGGTGGCGCAGCCCGGCCAGGGTCTGGGCCTCCTGCTCGAAGCGGCGCTCGCCGTCCGGGTCGGTGCCGGGGCGGAACAGCTTGACCGCGACCGGCCGGTGCAGGCGCAGGTCCTCGGCGCGGAAGACGTCGGCCATGCCGCCCGAGCCGAGCAGCCCGGCGAGGCGGTACCGCCCGCCCAGCACGCGCCCCGGGGCCGGGGCGTCCGGCGCCGCGTGCGCCCCGGAGCGCGGGGGGCCGTCGAAGCGCCGGGTCGCGTCGGGCATCCGTCGGGTGGGGTCGTCCGGGCCTGGCTGCACGCGGGGACCGTACCGGCCGGTGCGCCGCCGGGCCGCCCACGTCGCCCGATGCGGGCACCGTCGGACGCCGTGCGCGGCGGTCGCGGTCGTGCCTAGCATCGCGCCCGTGCCCGTCGCCGCGATGAAGGACCTGTGTCTCGACGCCGCCGACCCGTCCCGCGCGGCCCGCTGGTGGGGCGGGGTGCTCGGCCTGGACGTCGAGGTGTCCGGCGACGGCGACGCCGTGCTGCGCGACCGCGGGCGGGCGGTGTTCTGGGTGAACGGGGTGCCCGAGCCGAAGACGGTCAAGAACCGGGTGCACGTGGACCTGCGGGCGGCCGACACCCCTGGCGACCTGCTCTCCCGGCAGGACGGCTTCACGGTGCGGGCCGACCCGGAGGGCAACGAGTTCTGCGTGTTCCCCGGGCCGGGCGCGCCGGAGCTCGCCGCGGTGTGCACCGACAGCCCCGACCCCGCGGCGATCGCGGCCTGGTGGGCGCCGCTGCTGGGCGCGCGGGTGGAGCCCGGCCCGGACGGGGTGCCGCGCTACCTCGCGGGCGGGGCCGGGTTCGCCGAGGGCGTCCTGTGGAAGTTCGTCCCCGTCGACGACCCGCGCACGGTCAAGAACCGCTGGCACTGGGACGTGTACGCCGAGCCGGCCGACCTCGTCGCGGCCGGGGCCGTGGTCCTGCGCGAGCGTGACGACGCGATCCGTTGGACCGTGCTCGCCGACCCGGACGGCAACGAGTTCTGCGCGTTCGCGCCGTCAGCCTGACGCGGGCGGCCTGCCGTAGGTCACGGCGTCGACGACCTCAGGGGGAGCGCCGTCGACGAGCTCGCGGTCGGGCCGCGCGCCCAGGGCGTCGTTGACGGTGGAGAACGCCAGCCGCAGCGCCACGAACACGGTGACGGCGAGGATCCCGGCGTCGTCCAGCCCGGCCGCGCGCAGTGCGCCCACGTCGTCGGCGGTGGTGCCGTTGGGGTCGCGGGCGACGGCGCGGGCCCACGCGGCCAGCGCCCGCTCGCGGTCGTCGAGACCGGTGTCGGTACCGCGCAGCACGGCGGCCGCAGTCTCCGGCCCGGCCGCGCCCGCCAGCCGCGCGCCCCACGCCAGCGAGCAGTAGGAGTCGCCGCGGGCCGAGGCCAGCGCCGCGACGAGGACGCCGCGGGTGCGCAGGTCCAGGTCCCGGGCGGCCTCGCCGATGAGCGCGAAGAGCCCGTCCTTGAGCCCGGGCCGGTGCGCCCAGTTCCGGGTGAGGTTCATGACGTGGCCGTGGTCGGCGACGTCGGCGTCGTAGAGCCGGCGGGCGTCGGAGGTGGGGTCCGGTTCCGCGAGGAACGTCATCGCCGGTGCTCGCCGCCGGGCCCCGGGGCGTTACGGCGTCGCGGGGATCACGCCGCGGTGACCTGCACGAACGGGTGAGCCGGGCGTACCGTCGGACGGGTGATCGACGGGCGGGTACGGGCCTTGCGCTGGGGTTTCCGGCTGCTGTTCGGGCTGCCCCGGTGGGCCCGCAGGGGCCTCGCCGGCCCCGCCGTCCGGGCCGACGGTCAGGTCCTCGACACCGACCTCCAGCTGCTCGGGCGGATGGCCGCGCTGTTCTCCGCGCGCGACGGCGGCGTGGTCGACCGGGCCGCGCTGGCCGAGCAGCGCCGGCAGGCCGACCTCGCGGCGGAGGTGGCCGCCGAGCCCGGTCTCGACGACGTCGTCACCCGCGACCTGACGGTGCCCGGCGCCGAGCGCCCGCTGGCCGCGCGGCTGTACGTGCCGCCCTCGGCCGGGCAGGAGCCGGCCGGGCTGCTCGTCTACTTCCACGGCGGCGGCTTCGTGCTCGGCAGCCTCGCCTCCACCGACCCGCTGTGCCGGCTGCTCGCCGCGCAGTCCGGTGTCCGGGTGCTGTCGGTGGACTACCGGCTGGCCCCCGAGCACCCGTACCCGGCCGCCCTGGACGACGCGCTGGCCGCGTTCCGGGGCGTGCGGGCGATGGCGGGCTCGCTGGGCGTGCGCCCCGACCTGGTCGCCGTCGGCGGGGACAGCGCGGGCGCCAACCTCGCGCTCGTCGTCGCTCACCAGGAGGCGGGCCCGGGCGGGCCCGCGTTCGTGCTGGCGCTCTACCCGGTCACCGACGTCGAGCGCGCCGGCGGCTCGCGCGAGCTGTTCGGCAGCGGCTTCGGGCTCACCGCGGACCTGCTGGCCGAGCTGGAACGGATGTACCTGCCCGACGGCGTGCCCGTCGACGACCGGCGCGGCGCCATCCTGCGCGCCGCCGGGTTCGCCGGCATGCCGCCGGTCTACCTGGCCACGGCCGGCTTCGACCCGCTGCGCGACGAGGGCGAGGAGCTGGCCGCCCGGCTGCGCGCCGACGGGGTGCCGGTCGTCGCCCGCCGCTTCCCCGGGCTCGTGCACGGCTACGCCAGCTTCAGCGCGGTGAGCGCCGCGGCCCGCGACGCCACGCTCGACGCGGCCAGCGCGCTGCGGGCGGGCCTCGCGCTCGTCGCCGCGGGCTGAGCCGTCCCCCTGAGGCCCGTCCCCCTGAGGCCCGTCCCCCTGATCCGTCGCCCCGTTCCGGCCCCTGGTCCGGCCCCCGTGCGCATAGGGTCGGCCGTGGCCGCCCGGGCCGGGAGACGAGGTGTGGGGAGCATGACGAGGGACGTCCGGCGCACGCTGCCGTGGATGGGGGCCGGGACCGAGTTCCTCGTGCAGGCCGTGGACGCGCTGCCCGACGACGCGCTGCGCGCCCCGAGCGCGCTGCCCGGCTGGACCCGCGCGCACGTCGTCGCGCACGTGGCCCGCAACGCCGAGGCGCTCGTCCGGCTCGCGACGTGGGCCCGCACCGGCGTCGAGACGCCGATGTACGCGGGCCCCGAGCAGCGCAACGCCGACATCGAGGAGACCTCGCGGCACCCGGCGGAGGTGCTCCGCCGCGAGCTCGCCACCACCGCCGAGGACCTGGACGCGGCACTGGCCGCCCTCGACGCCACGACCTGGGAGGCCGTCGTGCGCAGCGCGCAGGGCCGGGCGATCCCGGCCACCGAGGTGCCCTGGATGCGGGTGCGCGAGGTGTGGCTGCACGCGGTCGACCTGGGATCGGGCGCCACGACGGCCGACCTCCCGCCCGACGTGGTGGACGCGCTGCTCGACGACGTCACGGCGGCGCTCTCCGGCCGCGACGGCTGCCCGGACGCGACGCTGACCCCGACCGACCGCTCCCGCAGCTGGCCGCTGGCCGGTGGCGGGGTGCAGGTGCACGGCCCGGCGTCGACGGTGCTGGCCTGGTTGACCGGCCGCGGCGACGGCGCCGTGCTGACGCCCGTGGGCGGCCCGCTGCCGGAGCCGCCGCGCTGGCTGTGACCGGCGGCGTCAGCCCCGCACGAGGGTGACGACGCGGGTCAGCCCTGGCCGGCGCGGTGTCGACCCGAACCCGAACCGCACGGGTGGCGTCACCGGGGCCAGCGCGCCCCGGTCGACGCCGTCCCAGCGCACGCTCGCCGCCGTGATCGCGTGCAGGTCGAGCGCGCCGTAGAACTCCTCGCGCCCGCCGCCCGCGCTGCCGCGGGTGCGCACGCCGGGCAGCACCCGGCGCGCGACGGCGTCGATCGCGCCGATCCAGCGCGGGTCGGTGGCGAGCGCGCGCGGCACGGCGCCGAGCAGGGCGCCCAGCGCGGTGCGCCCGCCCACGGTGAAGGAGACGTCCAGGGAGTCCGACGCGACCCGCCAGGCGTCGACGGTGATCCGCGCGGTGATCGTCTCGAGGCGGACCTCGTCGAACGTGTAAGTGGCGGAGACGAAGTCGGCCACCCGCTCGTCGGGGGCGACGAGCACCCGGTGCCCGTCGGCCTGCTCGACCATGACGTCGGTGAAGGGGCCCAGCGGGGAGCGCGGCCAGTGCCCGACCACCGCCCGCAGCCCCGTCGCGGTGCCCAGCCCGGCGATGAACCCGTCGAAGCGCTCCGTCCGCGCCGCCTGCCGCATGCCCCGTGCCTACCCGCTCCCACCCGGCCCGACCCGCGCGGGGCGGCTACCGTCGCGCCGGTGGCCGAGGGCGACTCCATCGCGCGGCTCGCCGCGCGGCTGGACGCGCGGACGGCCGGGGCGCTGATCGTGCGCTCCGACCTGCGCCACCCCCGCGTCGCCACCGCGGACCTGGCCGGGATGCGGATCACCGGCTGGCGGCCGCGGGGCAAGCACCTGCTGATGCGCACCGACGCCGGGTGGACGCTGCACTCGCACCTGCGGATGAGCGGCTCGTGGAGCGTGCTGCGGCCGGGGTCGCGGTACCCGCGCGATCTGCGCGTCGGCCTGGGTCTGGACGACGGGCGTACGGTCGCCGGCGTGGCCCTCCCGGTCGTGACGCTCGTCCGCACCCGCGACGAGGCCCGCGTCGTGGGCCACCTCGGCCCCGACCTGCTCGCCGACGATCCCGACCTCGACGCCGCCGCGGCCCGGCTGCGCGCCGTCCCGGAGCGGGCGGCCGTCGTCGCGCTGCTCGACCAGCGCGCCGTGGCGGGCCTGGGCAACATGTGGGCCCAGGAGGTGCTGTTCCTCGAGCGCACCAGCCCCTGGCGCCCGATCGGCGGGGTCGACCTGCCGCCGCTGCTGGCCCGGGCGCGCCGGCTGCTCCGCGAGGCCGTCGCGACGAACCACCGTCAGGTGACGACGGGCGACCCGCGGCCCGGGCGGCGACACTTCGTCTACGGGCGCAAGGGCAGGCCGTGCCTGCGGTGCGGCACGCCGGTCGCGTTCGCCCCGGCAGGCCACCGGGCGCGCGAGACGTGGTGGTGCCCGCGCTGCCAGGCGGAATAGTTGCACCTACAACTATAGTTGTCCGCGGTACCGACCGTGAGAGAGGAGCCGTCATGCCCCAGCCCGAAGGTGCCGAGCTCGACGCCGTGCGTGCCCGCCGCGAGGAGCTCAAGAAGCGCTACCTGAAGCCGGTGGGGGAGCGCCCCGCCACGCCCGTGGGGGGCATCCACCACGCCGCGCTGATCGCCAAGGACGTCGAGGCGACCGTCGCGTTCTACCAGGAGACCCTCGGGTTCCCCCTGGTCGAGCTCGTGGAGAACCGCGACTACAAGGGGTCGAGCCACTTCTTCTTCGACATCGGCAACGGCAACCTGCTGGGCTTCTTCGACTTCCCCGGCCACGACCACCCCGACTTCACCGAGACGATCGGCGCGGTGCAGCACATCGCGCTGTCGCAGACCGCGGAGGCGTTCGCGGCCATGCGCGCCACGCTCGACGAGGCCGGGATCGAGTACATCGGGCCCGACCGGGGCATCGACAACAGCCTCTACATCCGCGACCCCAACGGCATCGGCATCGAGTTCTACCGCGAGGACCTCGGGCGCTTCGAGGGCGAGCCGCTGCTGTCCTGACGGGCGCCCCGGAACCCCGCGGACGGCCCGGACGTCCACTTCCCGGAGGGGCCGGCGGCGCTGTTGCGTATCGTGCGGCAGCGGACGGGCCGGCGAGGACGGTGGGTGGGCGTGGACGAGCGAGGCGTACCGGGTGGCAAGGGCGGTCCGCCGCGCCCCGGCGACGGGCCCGGCCGGCCCCGAGCGGGCGGCCCGCCGCCGCGGCCCCCGGTG
>JAPLAT010000118.1 GCA_026393175.1 Pseudonocardiales bacterium | reverse complement strand
TCCTTCGTGTCCTTCTCACCGAGCCGCTTGCCACGCTGCCAGATGCTCCGCCGGACCCACAGGACGCCGGCGGCCAGGTCGACGTCGCGCCAGCGCAGCGCGCACAGCTCGCCCAGCCGCGCCCCGCTGACCATCGCGACCCACAGCAATAGGGCCCACTCGACGTCCGACCACGCCTCACGGAGGATCCGGGCCGCCTCGGCGGCCGTCGGGGGTCGGGGATCGGGCTTCGGGGCGGGTGGCGGCTCGGCCTGGGCGATCGGGCTGGTCCCGATCCAGCGCCAGCGGACGGCCTTGCGCAGGGCGCCACTGAGGATGAAGTGGACCTGCCGGATCGTCGAATCACCCAGCGGCCGGCAGACGTGGGGGCCGCAGCGGTCGTCGCAGACGTGCTCGACCGCCGTCCGGTGGTCGATGCGGGGCCGCCGGTCGCAGTGGTCCCGGCACCGGCGCAGCTCGGCATAGAAGGAGTCGAACAGGTCAGCGTCGAGAGCCCCGACGGGCTCGGCCCCGATCAGCGGGCGGATGTGCTTGGCCGCGTAGCCGACGTACGTGCTCAGCGTGGCCGGCGCGAGCTTCGTCAGCTCGAAGTGCCGGTCGAGCATCTGGTTGACCGTGGCGCTGGTCCGCGGGTTCCGGCGCTCGTCGACCTGGTTGAGCAGCCGGACCCGTGCGGCCTCCGCCTGCGCGCCCGCGTTCGGCCCCGGCGGGATGATCTCGACCAGGTCGTGCCGGCGGCCGGACACCGGGTCCTTGCCGGCGTAGACCCGGACCCGGAGCGCACCGCTCGGCAGTTCGTCGACAGCGCCGCGGGTGCGCTTCCTCCGGGTCGACTTCGGGGGCACATCGGGGACTCTACCGGGCTGCTTGTGTCACGAGTAGTGTCACGAGGCCGAGTGACCGAGCGACCGACGCGCTATCGGAGCTGATCAGATGGGGTGGGCCCCCGGGGGATCGAACCCCGAACCCGCGGATTAAAAGTCCGCTGCTCTGCCGATTGAGCTAGAGGCCCTCTCGCGCCCGACGCGGGCCGGTGCGAGCCCGACCAGGGTACGGCCCCGGCGGATGCGCGGCTGTCCCGCCGAAAGGAGTAACGGAGGGTCAGTCATCGTGACGCAGCGCTAACACCCATGCTGGCGACATGCGCTCCCTCCGACACGCTTCCCTGGGGGTGATCGGCGCGCTCGTTCTCTCCGGATGCAGTGGCGCGCTGGCGGCCCCGGCCCCCGTCGTCCCCTCCTCCACCCCCCAGCGGAACGTGCAGGTCGCCGCGACCTTCAGCACGTCGCTGGGCACCGCCACCACCTACGACACGGCGCTGGTGCCGGCGGGGTCGCGGGTGGCGGTCGGCTCCGAGTCCGGCGAGGGCGGCACCACCGTCACCCTGGCCGTCCGCGGGCTGGACGAGGAGCGGCACTACGGGGCCCACGCGCACGCGCAGCCCTGCGGGGCGTCCGGCGACGCGGCGGGCCCGCACTTCCAGTACGAGGTCGACCCGGTGCAGCCCAGCGTCGACCCGGCCTTCGCGAACCCGCAGAACGAGATCTGGCTCGATTTCATGACCGACTCCGACGGCGCGGCCACCGCGACCGCCACCGTGCCGTGGGGGTTCCCGCGCGACCGGCGGGCGCAGTCGATCGTCATCCACGCGATGTCGACGGCCACGGGGCCGGGCGAGGCCGGCACGGCGGGTGCGCGCGCGGGCTGTGTGACCGTCGAGTTCTGATCCGGGTCACAATGGGGAGGCCATGACTGCCTCCACCCGTTACCGGCCGCTGCGCATCGGGCCGTACACCTCCGACACGCCGGTGGTGCTCGCGCCGATGGCCGGCATCACCAACGCCGGGTTCCGCCAGCTCTGCCGCGAGCAGGGCGCGGGCTTCTACGTCTGCGAGATGATCACCTCGCGCGGGCTGGTGGAGAAGAACCCGCTGACCCGCCGGATGATCGCGTTCGGCGCCGACGAGAAGCCGCGGTCGATGCAGCTCTACGGCGTCGACCCGGTCGCGATGGGCCGGGCGGTGCGGATCGTCGCCGACGAGGGCCTCGCCGACCACATCGACATGAACTTCGGCTGCCCGGTCCCGAAGGTCACGCGCAAGGGCGGCGGGGCGGCGCTGCCGTACAAGCGGCGGCTGTTCGAGGCGATCGTGCGCGCCGCCGTCGACAACGCGGGGGCGCTGCCGGTCACGGTGAAGATGCGCATCGGCATCGACGACGAGCGGCACACCTTCCTCGACGCCGGCCGCCGCGCCGTCGACGCCGGGGCGAAGGCCGT
>JAPLAT010000427.1 GCA_026393175.1 Pseudonocardiales bacterium | reverse complement strand
GCGGGCGGCGGCCTGCGCGGACGGCGCGGACCGGTAGCCCTCGCGCGGCGCCGGGGCGGCCACCATGCCCAGGGCCGCGAGCACGGCCTGGATGTCGGGGTAGACCCCGGCGGGCAGCCGCCACAGGTCGGTGCGCGTGGTCGCGTCGGCGCCGTAGTCCTCCGCGTGGATGATCAGCTGCCACTTGGCGGCGGGGAACGTGACGCCGGCCAGGACGTGACGGACGCGGGCGACGTCGGCGCGGGAGCTCCTGCGCATCATGGGGTTGTTCCTCCTCCGGCGACCCACCGCGGGCGGCCGATGACGTGACGTACCCCACACTCTACGCGGTCAAACGGGGGGCACTGGTCCGATCGGGTGAACAGGGGTCATGTTGTGCGCACCATGGGGCGGTCGTAGGGTTGCGGGGCGGTTTGAGACACCAGTCCGCACCTCCCGTCCACGATCATCTCGAGGAGCCGGTGCGCATGAACGGCGATCCCCCCGTCGACGGCGGGGCGTCCGGTGACCCCGGTGATGTCGGAGAGGTCATCCGCTTCGACGTGGTGGGCCACGGCGAGGGTGCCCGTGTGGTGCACGTGGTCGGCGAGATCGACACGCTGACGGCCCCGCTGCTGCGCGACCAGCTCGCCGAGCACATCGCCGCGGCCCCGCTGCTGGTGCTCGACCTGTCCGACGTCACGTTCCTCGGCTCGGCCGGGCTGGCCGTGCTGGTGGCGGGCAAGGACGACGCCGACCGGCGCGGCCAGCGCCTGCGGCTCGTCTGCGGGTCGCGCATCGTCACCCGCGCGCTGCAGGCCACCGGCCTGCTCGCGCTGTTCGACACCGCCGACGACGTGCCGGAGGCACTCGCCGTCTGAGGTGCCCGGGTGGGTCCGGGGAGGCGTCCGGGTGCCTGGTGGCCCCCGCGGTCTTCAACACCGACGTGGCCGAGCACCTCGGCCAGGCGGGTTCGATTCCCGTCCGCCTCCGCCACCCACCCCCTGGACCGACGGGCCCCGGTCGACCTACGGTGCGCCGGTGCCCCGCCTGCCGCTCGTGGATCCCGACGACCCCGACGCCGACCCGCGCGCCCGGGAGCTGCTGGGCCGGGTGGCCGCGCTGCGCGGCCGCACCCTCAACGTCTACCGGGCGATCGGCAACCATCCCGAGGTGCTCGAGGGCGTCCTGCAGTTCGGGACCGCCGCGTACTTCCGCAACTCGCTGACCCCGGCCCAGCGCGAGCTCGCCTACCTCGGCGCCTCGGTCGCCAACGACTGCCACTATTGAATCCCGACCCACGTGGTGGCCGGTCGGGCCACCGGACTGACCGAGCAGAAGCTCGCGGCGATCGGGCTCGACCCGCTGCCGGACGGGGTCTACGCCGCGGACGAACGGGCGATCGTCCGCTACGCGCAGGCCTCGACCCGCATGGAGCCGATCACCGACGCGCTCTACGCGGACCTGCTCGAGCACTTCACCGAGAGGCAGATCATCGAGATCTGCTTCACCGTCGGCATGTCCAACATGATCAACCGCTTCCACGCGACGTTCCACACCGACGTCGACGACGACACCGCCTCGGCCCTCGGCGCGGTGTGCCCCGTTCGGTTGCCGCAGCCACCGGCGGGTCGGATGGACGATAACGCCTGATCAGTGCCACGGTGGTCGGATGGACCCGGGCGGACTCACCGCACTCGACGCCGCGCGGATCGCGGAGCGCGTGCACGAGGGATGGACCAGCGCCGTCGACGTCGCGCGCGCCCACCTCGCCCGCATCGCCGAGCACGACGGCCGGATCGGCGCGTTCCAGGTCGTCGACCCGGCCCGCGTGCTCGCCGAGGCCCAGTACGTCGACACCCGCGCCGACCGGTTCGCCCTGCCCCTGGCCGGGGTGCCGCTGGCGGTCAAGGACTGCGTCGACGTGGCCGGCTACCCCACCCGCCACGGCTGCGCGGCCACGTCCGGCGAGTCGGCCCGGCGCGACGACGAGCTGGTCAAGCGGCTGCGCGCGGCCGGCGCTGTCGTCGTGGGCAAGACCCGGATGCCCGAGCTCGCGGTGTGGGGGTTCACCCACTCCGCGCTGGGCACCACCCGCAACCCGCTGGACGAGGCGCTCGACCCGGGCGGGTCCAGCGGCGGCAGCGCCGCGGCCGTCGCGGCCGGGATGGCGGCGATCGCCCTGGGCACCGACGGCGGCGGCTCGATCCGCATCCCGGCCGCGTACTGCGGCCTGGTCGGCCTCAAGCCGGGCTCCGGGGTCGTGCCGCCGCCCGGGAAGGCCACCGAGCACTGGTACGGCCTGAGCGAGGCCGGCCCGATCGCGCGCACCGCCCGCGACGCGGCCACGGTGCTCGGTGTGCTCCGCGGGGAGGCGCTGCACCTCGACGGCACGGACGGGCCGCGCCGCATCGCGCTGTCGCTGGCCGTGCCGTCGCCGTTCGGGCGGTTGCACGCCGACCACCGGGCCGCCGCCGTCGGCGCCGCCGCCCGGCTGCGCGCCGGGCCGGACGGGGCCGCGGTCGTCCTGGCCGACCCGCCCTACCCGCGCACCCTGGGCCTGCGCTGGCTGCGCCGCTGGCAGGCCGGCGTCGCCCGCGACGTCGCCGCGCTCGGTCTCGACCCGGCGGACCTGGAGGCCCGCACGGCCGCGGTCGCCCGGCGCGGTCGGCGCGTGCAGCGGATCGCCCCGCCCCGCCCCGCGACGGCCGCGGCCTGGCGCGACGAGGTGGTCGGCTGGCTCGACGACGGCGGGTTCGACCTGCTGCTCGGCCCGGCCACGGCCGCGCCGCCCCCGGCCGCCGGGGCGTTCGCCGGGCGCGGCTACCTGCGCACGCTGGCCGCGCAGACGGCGCAGGTGCCCTTCACCCAGGCCTGGAACCTCGCCGGGCTGCCCGCCGTGGTGGCCCCCGTCCGGGTCGGCGGGCGGCAGGTCGGCGTGCAGCTCGTCGGGCGCCCTGGCGCGGAGGGCCTGCTGCTGGCCGCGGCCGCCCGCCTGGAGCACCGCGTGGTGCCGATGGCCGGTGCCGCCGCCCCGCGCAGCTACGTCTGACCGGTCAGCCGCCCGCCGTGGGGGTGTCGGGGGGTGGCGCCCACTCCCCGCCGGTGACGAACCGCTCCAGCGCGGCCGTGTAGGGCGCGAGGTCCATGCCCTGCCCGGCGACCCAGGCGTCGTCGTCGTAGCTGTGCCGGTAGCGCTCGCCGCCGTCGCAGATCAGCGAGACGACGCTGCCCCGCCTGCCCTCGCGGCGCATCCGCGCCACGACCTCGCAGACCCCCCACAGGTTCGTCCCGGTCGACCCGCCCGCCCAGGTGCCCGTGCGGGCGCGCAGGAACCGGGCCGCGGCGATGCTGGCGGCGTCCGGCACCCGCATCATGAGGTCGACGACGCCGGGCACGAAGCTGGGCTCCATCCGCGGCCGCCCGATGCCCTCGATGCGCGAGGGCAGGCCGGTGGCGTAGTCGCTCGTCCCGGACGCCCAGCCGGGGGCGAACGAGGAGTTCTCCGGGTCCACGACGGCCAGGCGGGTGTCGTGGCGGCGGTAGCGCAGGTAGCGGCCGATCGTCGCCGACGTGCCGCCCGTGCCCGCGCCCACCACGATCCACTCCGGCACCGGGTGGGGCTCCAGCGCCATCTGCTGGAAGATCGACTCGGCGATGTTGTTGTTGCCGCGCCAGTCCGTGGCGCGCTCGGCGTGGGTGAACTGGTCGAGGTAGTGCCCGCCGCACCCGTCGGCGAGCCGCTGGGCCGCCTCGTAGACCTGCGGGGCGTGCTCGACGAAGTGGCAGCGCGCGCCGTACCGCTCGATGAGCGCGAT
Source organism: Pseudonocardiales bacterium (assembly GCA_026393175.1). Classification (GTDB taxonomy): domain Bacteria; phylum Actinomycetota; class Actinomycetes; order Mycobacteriales; family Pseudonocardiaceae; genus Pseudonocardia. Next base: position 4,740 of record JAPLAT010000427.1, on the reverse strand, counting down.
CTTCTCCGGGCTCGTCGAGCGCGGCATGACGGCCACGAACGGCACCCCGATCAGCCGCGCGAAGTACGCCTCCGACACCGCCGTGGACCCCGAACTGGCCTCCACGACCGTCGTCCCCTCGACGATGTGGCCGTTGACCAGCGCGTAGAGGAACAGCGACCGGGCCAGCCGGTGCTTGAGGCTGCCGGTCGGGTGCACCGACTCGTCCTTGAGGTAGACGTGCACACCCCACTCCCGGGGCAACGGGAAGACGTGCAGGTGCGTGTCGGCGGAGCGGTTGGCGTCGGCCTCCACGAGCCGGATGGCCTCGTGCACCCAGGCCCGCGTGCCGGGGGACGAGCGGTCGAGGGGATCCACGGCGGGCACGCTAGCGACGCCGGCGGGTGGTGCAGGAAGGTGGCCTTCCGGCAACGAGGTTGCCTGAAGGTGGCCTTCCTGCAACGCGGGTCCGGCGCGGATCAGACGAGCGCGACCCGGCCCGTGCCCGTGCGGACCCGGCCGATCACGGCCGCGGGCGGGCCCAGCGCGGCGACGGCCGCGGCGGCGCGGTCGGGCGCGGCGCCGAACAGCAGGCCGCCGGAGGTCTGCGCGTCGGCCAGCAGCAGCACGTCGACCTCGCCGTACCGGCCCGGGTCCACCGAGGGCGCCACCCAGTCCCGGTTGCGGCGCGACCCCCCCGGGGCCGTGCCCGCCTCCGCCAGCGCCCGCACCCCGTCGAGGAACGGCACGGCCGTGACGTCGATCTCGGCGTCCACGCCCGAGGCGGCCGCCATCTTCGTCAGGTGCCCGAGCAGGCCGAAGCCGGTGACGTCGGTGCAGCCGGTGGCGCTCGCGTCCAGCGCCGCCCGCGACGCGGGGCCGTTGCTCGCCGTCATCGACGCGACCGCCGCGGCGGCGAGCGCGTCGGTGGCCGTGCCCGCCTTGATCGCGGTGGTGGCGATGCCGACCCCGAGGGCCTTGGTCAGCACGAGCGCGTCGCCGTCGCGCAGGCCGGTGTTGGTGAGCACCCGGTCGGGGTGCACCTCCCCCACCACCGCGAGCCCGTACTTGGGCTCCGCGTCGTCGATGCTGTGCCCGCCCACCACGGCGAACCCGCTCTCCGCGCCGATCTCCGCGCCGCCGGCCAGCACCTCGGCCAGCATCGCGGCGGGCAGTTCGGTGCTCGGCCAGGCCACCAGGTTGAGCGCGAAGAGCGGCCGCCCGCCCATCGCCCAGACGTCGGAGACCGCGTTCTGCGCGGCGACCCGGCCCCAGGTGCGCGCGTCGTCGACGACGGGGGTGAAGAAGTCGGTCGTGGCGACGAGCGCGCGGTCGGCGTCGATCCGCCACACCGCCGCGTCGTCCCCGGTCTCGGTGCCGACGAGCAGGTCCGGGTGCGACGGCGGGGTCAGCGTGCGCAGGACCTCGGCCAGCACGGCCGGGGCGAGCTTGCACCCGCATCCGGCGCCGTGGCTGAAGCGGGTGAGCGGGCGCGGGGGGGACGACACCCCGACGACCCTACGGCGCCCGTGACCGTCGACCGCACGAAGCCCGCCGCCCGTCGAAGCCGGGTGGGCATGCCCCGATCGGGGTAACACACTACGTGCCGTGACCATCGGCTCCACGCAGCGACCCGTTCAGCCCACCGGCACCCTGTCCGGCGCCCCGTTCGACGTCGTGCGGCGCGGTTACGACCGCGACCAGGTCGACGCTCAGCTACGGGAGCTGCGCGAACGGCTCTCCGCCGCCGAGACCGCCCGGGCCAACGCCGAGCAGCACGCCCGCGCCACCGAGGACGAGCTGCGCACCGCGCGCTCGCGGTCGAGCGCGGACGCGCCGCCGGCGTCGGAGAGCTTCGGCTTCCGCGCCGAGAAGATCCTGCGCCTGGCCGAGCACGAGGCCGCCGACGTCCGGAGCCGGGCCGCGGCCGAGGCCACCGCGCTGGTCGAGAAGGCCCGCGCCGACGCCGAGCGGCACCGCCACGACGTGGAGCAGAAGCTCATCGCCCGCTCCGCCGAGTTGGACCAGGAGGCGGCCCAGCGCAACGTCGCGCTGACCGAGCGGGAGCAGCAGACCGCGGCCACGCTCGCCGCCGCCCGTGACGAGGCCGCCCGCATCACCGCCGACGCGGAGAAGGCGGCCGAGGCGCTGGTGAACGACGCGAAGCAGCGCGCCGAGGAGCTGCGCCGGCGCAGCGAGCAGGAGACCGGGCGCCGCCGCGAGTCCGCGGAGCAGGAGCTGCGCCGCATCGGGTCGGTGCACGAGGGCGTCCGCAACGAGATGGCGCGCCTGCACAAGCTGCTCGGCGGCGAGCTCGCGCAGTCGAGCCCGGCGGTCCCGGCGCAGGGCAAGCCCAGCCCCGGCTCCCGCCGCGACGACCAGACCACCCCCGCCGGCTGACGGCGCGGAGCGACCCGCCCGCCGCGGTCGTAGAGTCGCGGCCGTGACCTCCCGCGACGTGCGCCGCCGGGTGCCGCGCACGGACACCGTGCTCGCCGAGCCCGCCATGGTCGCCGCGGCGGAACGCCTGGGGCGGGCCCTGGTCAAGGACGCCGTCGCGGCGGCGCAGGAGCGGGCCCGCAGCGGCGCCATCGCCCCGGAGGACGTCCCGCGGGCCGCGCTCGACGCGCTGCCCGCGACGGCGACCCGCCTGGCGCCGGTGCTCAACGCCACCGGCGTCCTGCTGCACACCAACCTCGGCCGCGCCCCGCTCTCCCCCGCCGCCCGCGCCGCGGTCGACCTCGCCGCCGGCACCTGCGACGTCGAGCTGGACCTGACCACCGGCGGGCGCGGGCGCCGCGGTGCCGCCGCGGTCGACGCGCTGCTCGCCGCCGTGCCGGGCGCCGCCGCCGCGCACCTGGTGAACAACGGGGCCGCCGCCGTCGCCCTGCTGGCCACCGCGCTCGCCGCGGGCCGGGAGATCGTCATCGCCCGCGGCGAGATGGTGGAGATCGGCGACGAGTTCCGCATCCCCGACCTGCTCACGGCCACCGGCGCCCGGCTGCGCGAGGTCGGCACCACCAACCGCGTCACCCGGGCCGACTACGCCGCCGCGGTCGGCGAGGACACCGCGATGGTGCTCAAGGTGCACCCGTCCAACTTCGTGGTGAGCGGCTTCACCCGGTCCTGCGACGTCGCGGAGCTGACCGGGCTGGGCGTGCCGGTCGTCGCCGACATCGGCTCCGGGCTGCTCGCCCCGCACCCGCTGCTGCCCGACGAGCCGGACGCGGCCTCCGCGCTCGCCGCGGGCGCCGACGTCGTCACCGCGTCCGGGGACAAGCTGCTCGGCGGCCCGCAGGCCGGCCTGCTCCTGGGCGCGCCGGGGGTGGGTGCGGAGATCGTCGAGCGGGTGCGGCGGCACCCGCTGGCGCGCGCGGTGCGGGTGGACAAGCTGGTGCTCGCCGCCGTCGAGGCCACGCTGCGCGGACCGGTGCCGCCGGTCCGCGTCGCGCTGGACACCGGGCGGGACGCGCTGCGCGCCCGCGCGGAGCGGCTCGCGGCCCGGCTCGTCGCCGCCGGGGTGGACGCCACGGCCGTCGACTCCGACTCCACCGTCGGCGGCGGGGGCGCCCCGGGCGTGGTGCTGCCCAGCGCCGCGGTGGCGCTGCCCGAACGCCTCGCCGCGGCCCTGCGCGCCGGGCGGCCCGCCGTGCTCGGCCGGGTGGACCGCGGGCGCTGCCTGCTCGACCTGCGCGCCGTCGACCCCGGGTCGGACGACGCGCTGGCCGCCGCCGTCACCGCCGCCGCCGCGATCCCCGCCGCCCGCGCCTGATGCACGTCCTCGCCACCGCAGGGCACGTCGACCACGGGAAGTCGACGCTGGTCCGCGCGCTGACCGGGATGGAGCCCGACCGGTTCGCCGAGGAGCGCCGCCGGGGCATGACGATCGACCTCGGCTTCGCCTGGACCGACGTCGGCCCGCACACGCTGGCGTTCGTGGACGTGCCGGGCCACGAGCGGTTCGTCGGCACGATGCTGGCCGGCGTCGGTCCGGTGCCCGCCGTGCTGCTGGTGGTGGCCGCCGACGAGGGCTGGATGCCGCAGACCGCCGAGCACGTCGACGCCCTGGCCGCGCTCGGCGTCCGCCACGGGCTCGTCGTGCTCACCCGCACCGACCTGCTCGACCCGGAGCTCGCCCGCGAGGACGTCCGCGCCCGGCTGGCCGGCACGCCGATGGCGGACCTGCCCGACGTCGCCGTGTCGGCGCGCACCGGGGCCGGCCTGGACGACCTGCGCGCCGCGCTGGCCGCGCTCGCGGCCCGGCTGCCCGACCCCGACCCCGCCGCCGACGTGCGGCTGTGGGTGGACCGCTCGTTCACCGTCCGCGGGGCGGGCACCGTCGTCACCGGCACTCTCCCGGCGGGAACCGTGCGGGCGGGCGCCGAGCTCGAGCTGGGCGGGCGGCGGGTGACCGTGCGGGCGGTGCAGAGCCTCGGCGCGGCCGTCGAGGAGGCCCGCGGCACGAGCCGGGTGGCACTGAACCTGCGCGGGCTGCCCCGCGAGGCCGTCGCCCGCGGGGACGCGCTGCTCACCCCCGGCGCCTGGCTCGCCGCCGACGTCGTGGACGTCCGCCTGCCCGCGGACACCGCGCTCCCCACGGCGCTGACGCTGCACATCGGCTCGGCCGCCGTCCCGGTCCGGGTGCGGCCGCTGGGCCCGGGCACCGCGCGGCTGCGGCTGGCCGCGGCGCTGCCGCTGCGGATCGGCGACCGCGTGGTGCTGCGCGACCCCGGCGCCCGCCGGATCGTCGCGGGGGCGACG
>JAPLAT010000131.1 GCA_026393175.1 Pseudonocardiales bacterium | reverse complement strand
GGCAGCTCCGCGTGCAGGCCGACCATGATCCGGTCCCGGGTGACCTTCGCCAGCACCGACGCCGCGGCCACGCACGCCGCCACCTGGTCGCCCTTCGGCACGGCGAGCGCGGGCCTGCCGAACCCGCGCACCGCGAAACCGTCGGTGAGCACGTAGCCGGGCGGCACGGCGAGGCCGGCGACGGCGCGGCGCATGCCCTCGATGTTGGCGACGTGCACGCCGCGGCGGTCGACCTCGGCCGGCGGGATGACGACGACGTGGTGGTCCACCGCCCGGCGCACGATCCGCGCGTAGTGGTCCTCGCGGGCCGCGGCCGTCAGCAGCTTGGAGTCGGTGAGGCCGTCGAGGGCGGGGGCGTCACCAGGGCGCAGCACGCACGCGGCGACGACGAGCGGTCCCGCGCAGGCGCCGCGGCCGGCCTCGTCCACGCCCGCGACGGGCCCGAGCCCGTGGCGCTGCAGCGTGCTCTGCAGGGTCCAGCTCCCCGAGCGGCGGACGACGGCCCGCGACGGCCGCCACACCGGCGGCAGGACGGGGCCACGGGACGGTCGGCGGGGCACGGCACTCCGGAGGATCTGCGGCGGGAGGATCGACGGCAGAGGGCAGAGGGACTAGGGCAGGAAACGGTCGGGCTCGACACCGCGGCGGCGGCGCCACAGCGCGACCGGCAGCGTACCGAGGAGGCCCATCGCCAGGGGCAGGCCCGCCCCGTCGGCGCCCTGCCCGACGGCGTCCTGCGGCGACGGGTCGACGGCGGAGATCCAGCCGAACCGGTCGAACGGCAGGACGATCACGCGGGCCTGGCCGATGACGTTCTCGACGGGCACGGTGCCGTGGCCCGGCGCCCGGGAGTCGGCGGAGTTGTTGCGGCTGTCGCCCATCAGCCACAGCTGCCCCTCGGGCACCGTGACCGGGTCGAACGGGTCCTGCCGCTGCCGGGACTCCGGGATGTAGTAGATGTACGGCTCGTCCAGCGGCTCGCCGTCGACGATCACCCGGTCGCGACTGTCGCAGCACTGCACGGTCTGGCCGCCCACGGCGATGACCCGCTTGACGAAGTCCTTCTCGTCCGGCGGGGCCAGCCCGATGAGGGAGCCGAACTGCTGCAGGCCGTTGAGCAGCGCGTTGTCGCTCTCGGGCACGGAGAACTCGGTGTTGGTCCAGCTGTCCGGGCCGCGGAACACGACGACGTCGCCGGGCTGCGGGTCGGTGAACCGGTAGGTCACCTTGTCGACGAGCACGCGGTCGTTGGTGCAGCCGGTGCAGCCGTGCAGCGTGGTCTCCATGGACCCGGACGGGATGACGTAGACCTTCGCCAGGAACGTCTGGATGAGGAAGGTGAGGACGAGCGCCACGACGATGAGCACCGGCAGCTCGCGCCAGAAGTTCTCCCGGCGCCTGCGGCCCGACCGCGGCTTCTTGCCGGTGCGCGCCGCGTCGGCCTGGGCCTTGTACTCGGCGGCCGGGCGGGCGGTGGGCGAGGCGCCCGCGCGGCGGCGGTGCCGGCCCGGTACCTCGGCCGCCGACGCGAGATCGGATCCCGTGGACGCCGGCCGGGCGGGCGGGTCGGCGGGCTCGTCGTCGGCGACGACGTCGCCGTGGACGACGGTCGGCTCGTCGTCGTCCGGGGGGCGGGCGCCTGCCCGTGCGGGCGGTGGTCCGGGCGTGCGGGGCGGTGCGGCGCGGCGGGGCGGCACGGC
>JAPLAT010000152.1 GCA_026393175.1 Pseudonocardiales bacterium | reverse complement strand
GGTCCAGCCCAGCGCCCCCGGGTCCAACCGGACGGTGAACCCGGTGATCGCCCCGTCGGCCCGCATCCGGTCGACGCGCCGCTTCACCGCCGACGCCGACAGCCCGACCGACGCGCCGATGTCGGCGTAGCTGCGCCGGGCGTCGTCGACGAGCAGGGCGACGATCCGTTCGTCGAGGCGGTCCAGCACGCGGCGAGGCTAGCCGTCCGGGGCCGGCGGGCGCGGGCGGCCGCGCGCCGCCCCGGCCGACCGGCGCGCGGTGCAGGATGGCGGCATGGACCGATCCTTCCGCGTGGACTCCGAGGTGGGGCGGCTGCGCCAGGTGCTGCTGCTCCGCTGGGGGCTTGTTCTCTAGCGGCTGACGCGCGGCAACAAGGACCGGCTGCTGTTCGACGACGTGCTCTGGGTGGCGCGCGCGCAGGCCGAGCACGACCGGTTCGCCGAGGTGCTGCGCTCCCGCGGCGTGCAGGTGCACCTGTTCGGCGAGCTGCTGCGGGCGACCCTGGAGTTCCCCGACGCCCGCGCCTCCGTCCTGGACCGGATCTTCGACGACCGCACCTACGGCCCGCTGGCGATCGACGCGCTGCGCGCCTGCTTCGACGCGATGGACGTCGACACCCTCACCGACCACCTGGTCGGCGGCATCACCAAGCGCGAGGTCCTGGACCGGATCGACGAGCCCCGCTCGGTCGCCTTCCACGTCCTCGACGCCGACGACTTCGTGCTGGAACCGCTGCCCAACCACCTCTACACCCGCGACACGTCGGCCTGGATCCACGGCGGGGTGTCGATCAACAGCATGCGCAAGAAGGCGCGCATGCGCGAGACGGTGCACTACGAGGCCGTCTACCGCTGGCACCCGCTGTTCGACGGCGCGGACTTCGCGGTCTGGTCCGAGGGCTCGGTCAACGGCCCGGCCACCACCGAGGGTGGCGACATGCTCGTGCTCGGCGGCGGCGCGGTGCTGATCGGGATGAGCGAGCGGACGACCCCGCCCGGGGTGGAGCGGCTGGCGCGGCGGCTGTTCGCGGGCGGCGAGGTCGACCGGATCGTCGCGCTGCGGATGCCGGAGACCCGCGCGCTGATGCACCTCGACACGGTGATGACGATGGCCGACCCGGAGACGTTCACGAAGTACGCGGGCCTCGGGATGCTCCCGGCGTACACGATCCGCCCCGGGCTGACCGAGAAGGAGCTGCACGTCACCGACCACCGTCCCGACCGCATGCACGACGCGATCGCCGAGGTGCTCGGGCTGCGCGAGATCCGGGTGCTCACCGCCGAGCAGGACGTCCACGCCGCCGAGCGCGAGCAGTGGGACGACGGCTGCAACGTCCTCGCCGTCGCGCCGGGGGTGGTCGTCGCCTACGAGCGCAACGTCACCACGAACACGTTCCTGCGCCGCAACGGGATCGAGGTGCTGGAGGTGCCCGGCGGCGAGCTGGGCCGGGGCCGCGGCGGGCCGCGCTGCATGAGCTGCCCGATCGTGCGCGACGCCGCGTGAGCGGCGGGGAGGGCCCGCTCGCGGCCAAGGTCGCCGACCTGACCGGCCCGGGCATCACCGACCGGTTCGGCGTCGGCGGCACCGACCTCGGGGCGACGACGACGGCGCCGGACGGGCGGCTGGTCGCGGTCTTCGGCGACACGTTCGCCTCGCCGCGCGCGGGCGGGCGCGGCTGGCGCTCCCCCGTGGTGCTCTTCGGCGACCCGGACTCGGTGCCGACCGGGGTGCGGTGGACGGGCGCGGCCGGGCGGCGGCGGGTGTTCGGGCGGGGGTGGGCCCGGCAGGCCGTCCGCTACGTCCACCAGGCCCCGCGCCTGTTCGGCCGCAGGCTGCACCGCGTCACGACGGTGCTCCCGACCGACGTGATCCGCGTCGACGACGTGCTCTACCTGCACGTCATGGTGTGCCGGGAGCTCGGCCGGGTGCACTGGACGGAGATCCACGCCTCGCGCGACGGCGGCGCGACCTGGCGGCCGACCGGGGCGCGCTGGCCCGGCGGCCACCACGGCGGGCTGTTCCAGATGCTCACCTGGGAGCGCGGCGACGACGGCCACGTCTACGCGTTCACCACCGGGTTCCAGCGCGCGCACGGACTCGTGCTGCACCGGGTGCCCGCGGACCGGCTGACCACCCCGGGCGCCTGGCAGAGCTGGGGGTTCACCCCCGACGACGGCTGGGCCTGGGGCAGGCCGCCGACCGTCGCGCTGCCCGGGGCGTACGGCGAGCTGTCGCTGCGGCGCGTCCCCGGGCCCGGCGCCACGGACCGCTGGCTGCTCTCGGTGTTCGACGCCGGGAACTACCGCATCGACGTGCTGGACCTGGACTCCCCGCTCGCCGACCTGCACACCGCCCGGCGGGTCACCGTGCTGCGCGGCTGCGACTGGGAGCACGAGGACCACGCCGCGGGCCGGGTCGCCCAGCTCTACGGCGGCTACGTGCTGCCCGGCTCGCGGCCCGACGACCTGCACCTGGTGGTCAGCCAGTGGCACACCGCGCGGGGGTGGCCGTACCGGGCGATGCAGTTCCGCACCGACCTGACGGCCACCTGACCGCGCCCGGGCCGCCGGGGGTCAGCCGCCCCGGACGGCGCGCCGGAGCTTGGGCAGCCGCTCGGCGAGCGTGCGCTCGGCGCCGTGGGTGGTCGGGGCGTAGTAGTCCCTCCCGACCAGCCCGTCGGGCGGGTACTGCTGGGTGACCACGCCCTCGGGCACGTCGTGCGGGTAGCGGTAGCCCACCGCGCTGCCCAGGGCCTGCGCCCCGGCGTAGTGGCCGTCGCGCAGGTGCGGCGGCACCGCGCCGGCCGCCCCGGCGCGCACGTCGGCCATCGCGGCGTCGATCGCGGTGATCACCGCGTTCGACTTGGGCGCGGTGGCCAGGTGCACCGTGACCTGCGCCAGCGCGATCCGCGCCTCGGGCAGCCCGACGAGCTGCACCACCTGCGCGGCGGCCACGGCGGCCGGGAGCGCCGTCGGGTCGGCCAGCCCGACGTCCTCGCTGGCGTGCACCATCAGCCGCCGCGCGACGAACCGCGGGTCCTCCCCCGCCACGAGCATCCGGGCCAGGTAGTGCAGCGCGGCGTCGGGGTCGGACCCGCGGATGGACTTGATGAACGCGCTGATGACGTCGTAGTGCTGGTCGCCCTGGCGGTCGTAGCGCACGGTCGCCTCGGTGATCGCCCGCTCGACGGCGGGGAGGTCGATCACGTCGCCGCCGGTGCCCGCCACCCCGTCCGCGGCCGCCTCCAGCGCCGTCAGCGCCCGGCGCGCGTCGCCGCCGGCGAGCCGGACCAGCGCGTCCTCGCCCTCCTCGGCCAGCGTGACGGCGCCGGCCAGGCCGCGGGGGTCGGCCACCGCGCGGCGCAGCAGGGCGCGCACGTCGTCGCTGGACAGCGACTCCAGCTGCAGCACCAGCGACCGGGACAGCAGCGGCGCCACCACCGAGAACGACGGGTTCTCCGTGGTCGCCGCGACGAGCAGCACGAGCCGGTCCTCCACGGCCCCGAGCAGCGCGTCCTGCTGGGTCTTGGAGAACCGGTGCACCTCGTCGATGAACAGCACGGTCTGCTGCTCGTGGTGGTCGCGGCGGCGCCGGGCGTCGGCGATGACCTCGCGCAGCTCCTTGACCCCGCTCGACAGCGCCGAGAGGGCCACGAAGTGCCGGGACCCGACCTGCGAGAGCAGCCGGGCGATCGTCGTCTTCCCGGTGCCGGGCGGGCCGTAGAGCAGCACCGACGCCGCGGCACCGCCCTCCACCAGCCGGCGCAGCGGCGCGCCGGGGGCGAGCAGGTGGGCCTGCCCGACCACCTCGTCGAGCGTGCGCGGCCGCATCCGCGCCGCGAGCGGGCTGCCGGCCCGCGGGCGCTCGGGCGCGGGGTCGGGCGCCGGCTCCTCGAGCGCGAAGAGCCCCTCGGGGTCGGTCGTCACCGCTCCACCCTGCCACCGGCCCCCGACACCGGTGGAACGGCCCGTCGCGGGCCGGACCGCGCGGGGCGGCCGCCGATCCCATCGGTTGGAAATCCCGTTCCGCTCCTCGGGAGCGCTGCGGCATCATCGTCGCCACGGGCCCACCGCGCCCGCCGCACCGCCGCCCTGTCGATCCAGGACGCCCCACCCGTCCGCTCGACCGGGAGCCCCCGTGACCCTCTCCACCGCCGTCCGCGCCGTGCGCGGCTCGGCCATCCGCGACCTGCTCGCCCTCACCGCCCGCCCGGAGGTGATCAGCCTCGCCGGCGGGCTGCCCGCGGCCGACCTCATGCCCCGCGCGCGGATCGCCGCCGTCACCGCCGACGTGCTCGACGACACCGGGCCGCAGGGCGCGCTGCAGTACGGCGAGACGGCCGGGCTGGCCGCGCTGCGCGCCGTCCTCGCCGGGCAGGAGAGCGCCCGCTGCGCCCGGCCGGTGGACCGCGTGCTCGTCACCAGCGGGTCGCAGCAGGCGCTGGACCTCCTCGCCCGCGCCGTGCTCGACCCGGGCGACCCGGTCGTCGTCGAGTCCCCCGCCTACGTCGGGGCGCTGCAGGTGTTCCAGGCGGCCGGTGCCGCGCTGCACCCGGTGCCGCTCGACGACGGCGGGATGCGCGTCGACGTCCTCGCCGACCGGCTGCGGGCCGGTCTGCGCCCGCGCCTGGTGCACACCGTCTCGACGTTCCACAACCCGCGCGGGGTCACCCTGGCCCCGGAGCGGCGGGTGCGCCTCGCCGGGCTGGCCGAGCGGTACGGGTTCCTCGTCGTCGAGGACGACCCCTACGGCCTGCTCGCCTTCGACGGCGACCCGCCCGCGCCCGTCGCCGCGCACTCCGACCGGGTCGTGCGGCTGGGGAGCGCGTCGAAGACGCTGGCGCCCGCGCTGCGGGTCGGCTGGCTGCACGGCCCGGCCGAGGTGATGGCCGCCGTGGAGCTGCTCAAGCAGTGCACCGACCTGTGCACGTCCTCGCTCACCCAGGCGGTCGCGGCGCGGCTGCTCGCCGACACCGCCTGGTTCGAGGCGCACCTGCGCACCGTGCGCCGCGCCGTCGCCGGGCGGGCCGCCGCGTTCACCGCCGCCGTCGCCGCGCACCTGCCCGGCGTCTCCTGCTCCACGCCGAGCGGCGGCATGTTCTGCTGGCTGGAGTTCCCGCCCGGGCCCGGCGGCACCGTGACCGACACCGCCGCGGAAGAGGTGATCGTCGAGGCGGTCCGGAGGCTCGCCGGGGCGGGAACGTAGGGTCGGCCCGTGCGGCAGATCCTCGAACTGCTGGAGCGCGACGCCCAGCTCTCCCACGACACCATCGCGACGATGACCGGCATCCCGGTCGCGGAGGTGAGCGCGGCCGTGGCGGCATGGGAGGCGTCCGGGGCGATCCGCCGCTACAAGGCCGTCGTGAACTGGGACGCCGTGACCGAGGACCCGACGGCCGAGACCGTCACCGCGTTCATCGACGTCTCCCTCACCCCGGCCCGCGGCGTCGGGTTCGACGACGTCGCCGCCCGGATCGCCCGCTTCCCCGAGGTCCGCAGCGTCTACCTGGTCTCCGGCAGCCAGGACCTGCGCTGCACGGTCGACGGCCGCACGATCCGCCAGGTCTCGGACTTCGTGTCCCAGAAGCTGTCCACGCTCGACCGGGTCCGCGCGACGGCCACCCACTTCGTGCTCAAGACCTACAAGCGCGACGGCGACGCGTTCAGCGCCCCCGAGCCCGACCACCGGCTCCCGGTGACGCCGTGAAGGAGCTCAACGCCGTCATCGCGGCGTGCCCGCCCTCGGGGATCCGGCGGTTCTTCGACATCGCCGCGGAGATGGCGGACGTCATCTCCCTGGGTGTCGGCGAGCCGGACTTCGTCACGCCGTGGCGGGTGCGCGAGGCCGGCATCTACGCACTCGAGCACGGGTACACCACCTACACCTCCAACGCCGGGCTGCCGCGGCTGCGCGAGCTGATCTGCGCCGACCTCGACGCCCGCTACGGCGCCGCCTACGACCCGGTGACCCAGTGCCTGATCACCACAGGCGTCTCCGAGGGGCTCGACCTGGCCCTGCGGGTGCTGCTCAACCCCGGGGACGAGGTGATCGTCCCGGAGCCCTGCTACGTCGCCTACGAGCCGTGCGTGTCCTTCGCCGGGGGCACCCCGGTGCGGGTGCCGACGCGGTGGGAGGACGGCTTCGCGATCGACGCGGACGTGGTCGCCGCCGCCGTCACGCCGCGGACGAAGGCGATCCTCATCGGCTCCCCGGCCAACCCGACCGGCGCCGTGCAGCCCCGGGAGTCCCTCGACGCCCTGGTCCGGCTGGCCGAGCGGCACGACCTGTACCTGATCTCCGACGAGATCTACGACCGGCTCACCTACGACGGCCGGCACACCAGCCTGGGCGCGCTGGCCCCGGAGCGCACCGTGCTGCTCGGCGGGTTCTCCAAGGCCCACGCGATGACCGGCTGGCGGGTCGGCTGGATCTGCGCGCCGCAGGCCGTCGCGGAGCTCGCCGTGCGGGTGCACCAGTACACGATGCTGTGCGCGCCGCACGTCTCCCAGCTCGCCGCGGTGGAGGCGCTGTCGGCCCCCGACGACGACGTGGACGCGATGGTCGCCGACTACGACCGGCGGCGGCGCGTGTTCGTCAAGGGGCTGCGCGAGATCGGCCTGGAGACCCCGGAGCCGGGCGGGGCGTTCTACGCCTTCCCCTCGATCCGCTCGTCCGGGCTGACCTCGGAGGAGTTCGCGGAGCGGCTGCTGCACGCCGAGGGCGTCGCCGTCGTGCCGGGCAGCGTGTTCGGCCCCTCCGGCGAGGGCCACGTCCGCTGCTCGTACGCCACGGCGCTCCCCCTGCTGGAGGAGGCGCTCGTCCGTATCGGCCGGTTCCTGTCGTCGGACCCTCGGTAGTCGGAGGTCCACGCACCGTAGGTTTTGCGCCGGGTTCACAGAGCGGCAAAGCGCGGCGGCCACGCTCGTGCGCATGGACACCACCCGGCCCTGCCCGCTCTGCGCCCGACCCCGCACGGCCGCCGACGCGGCCGGCCTGGAGTGGAGCAGCCAGCACGAGCCCGACGGCACCGTCACCTGGATCTGCCCCACCTGCACCCGCGCGCAGCTGTGGCGGATCGAGGCCCTGCTGCGCGTCGCCTCGCCGACCGCACCCGCCGCCGCGGTCCCGCTCCGCGCCGCCGCCTGACCCGCCGCGCCGCCGGCCAGCGGCGCATGGCTAGCGGCGCAGTCCGTCGACCATCCCCTGCACGATCACCGGGCCCAGGTCGCGGCTGCGCCGCACCAGCCACGGCACGCCCTTGACCACCAGCCACGCGGCCCGGTGCGCGGCCGTGACCTGCCGCCCGCCCGCGCAGTCGCGGCCGACCGGGTGGGGCACCGCGAACCCGGCGCCCGCGAGCAGCCCGGCGAAGCCCGCGGCGAGCATCCGGTGCCCCCGCTCCGAGGGGTGCAGCCGGTCCACCGCCCAGGCGGGCCGGTCGTAGGCGCCGGGCAGGCGGCCCAGGTCCAGCACGCCCACGCCGGCCGGGTGCGCGGCGGCCACCGCGTCGACCGCGGCGTTGAGCAGGTCGATCCGCGCGCGCAGCGCCCGGCGCAGCGGTCCCGGCAGCCGGAACACCCGGGTGTGGTCGTGGTAGCGCACCAGCAGCACGTGCGCGCCCACCGCGCGCAGGGCCGCGACGACCGCCGCGGCGTCCTCGCGCAGCGCCGCCGGGTCGAAGTCCGAGCGCAGGGTGTCGTTCATCCCGACGAACACCACCGCCGCCTGCGGACGGGCCGCGAGCGCGACCGGCAGCTGCTCGTGGCGCACCCACGCCATCCGGGCCCCGGTGCGGGCCGGGTTGACCAGCTCGGTCGCCCCCAGCGCGTCGCGCAGCAGCACCGGGAAGCCGCGCCACCCGCCGCCGGGCAGCGGGTCGCCCAGGCCGACGGGCGTCGAGTCGCCCAGGGTGGCCAGGGTGCGGACGGTCCGCGCCGTCGGAGGCGCCGGCGGGATCGGGGTCGGGAGGGTCGGGGCCTGCTGCACCGTCACGCGAGCACGATCGCCCGGCCGGGCTCCCCGGCGGTGTGCGGCGGGTGACGCGTCGCGGACCGGCCGGGGAACTCTCGCCCCGTCAGGCCACCGAGCGGAACGCCGGGAACACCGGCAGCGCGGCGGGGGCGTCCTCGAACCGCTCGCGCAGCGCCGCGGCGACGGCCGTGCCCAGCTCGGCGCTGGCGTGCCGGCCCGCGGCCCCGGCCGCGACCGCCATCTCCGCCCAGTAGTGGGCCAGCGCGGTGCTGATCCGCGGGGAGCGGGTGGCGTCGGGCCCCACGGGGGTGTCCCGGATGCGGATCCGGGGCAGCAGCCACCATGTGCACAGCCACACCCACAGCAGCTGCGCGTCGAGCAGCCTGCCGTCGAGCACCTCGGGCTCGTCGAGGTCGGGCCACACCGACGCGACCTCCGTGCGCCACGCGTCCAGCATGTGCTCGGCCATACCGGGGGGCAGCGCGAAGCTCGTCTCGCAGCCGGGGAACGGTACGCGGAAGTAGGCCGCGTCCAGGGCGACGTCGCGGAAGCAGCCGCCCTCGAAGTCGACGAACCGGACCCCGCGGCTGGTGACGAGGTTGTTGTCGGGGCAGGTGTCCGACGGGCTGAAGGCCCGGTAGCGGGTGCCGCCGAGCAGCCGCGCGGTGTCGTGGGCCTCCTGCAGCGCGGCGCCGCTGACGGTGACGCCGAGGTCGCCGCGCAGCACCGCGGCGCACCCGGCGAGGGCGGCGCGGGCGTCGTCGGCGACGGGGTCGCGCCACGACCGCTCCCCCAGCCGCCGCAGCAGCGCGCCGAAGTCGTGCTCCCGCCCGGCCGTCGCGGCCTGCATCCGGCCCAGCGCGCGGGCCCAGCTGAGCAGGCAGCGCTGGGCGGCGGCCGGGTCGGGGCCGAACAGCTTGTCGGCGAGCGTGGAGCTGCGCCCCAGGTCCTCCAGGACGAGCAGCCGGGACTCGACGTCGTGGGCGATGATCTCCGGGCTGGGCCGGGCCTCCGTGGGCAGCGCGGTGAAGAGCTGGCAGCTCGCGACCTCGTGGTGGAACGGGTCGGGGCGCAGCGGGTCGGCCCGGCCGAGGTAGTGCTTGACCACGATCGTGCGCGGCAGCGAGAACGGGTTGCGGGCCACCCGGGCCCGGGCGACGACGGACCGGTCGCTGCCCCCGAGGTCCTCGGGATCGGCCAGCACCACGCTCGCGCCGGCACGGCGCGAGAGCAGCCGCTCGGCGGCAGCCAGGGCGGCGAGTACCGGCCTGGGGAAACTGCCCAGGTCGCGTCCCATCGCCCTGGACCCTACCCCGTGGAGAGCCTCCGCAGGCCGCGGCGGCGCGCGCCCGAGCGGCGCACGAGCAGCAGCACGAGGACCGCGGCGAGCACGATGCCCACCAGGTTGACGACGAGCTGCAGCGCCGAGCCCGCCGCCTCGGCCCACCGGCCCTCCACCAGCGCGACGCTCGCGAACGCCGCGGCCGGCACCGTCGTCACCGAGATGAACACGCCCACGAGCGAGGCCGACTTGGCCGAGGTCAGCGCGAGCATCCCCGCCGCGCCGGCGAGCAGCGCCACCACGAACGACGACCAGCCGACCTGGTAGATGAAGTCCACCTGGTCCAGGGCGTCGAGGTCGGTCGCGTCGATCCAGCCGACCACGTCGAACACGAGCGTGGCGCCCGCCGTGACGAGCATGGCCAGCGGGAACCCGGCGACGAGCGCGAGCGCCCCGCGACGCACCAGGTCGGAGCGGCGCAGCACGAGCCCGACGGCGACGGCCGCGAGCGGCCCGAACTCCGGGCCCAGCACCATCGCCCCGACGACCGTCACCGGCGAGTTGGTGATCGCCCCGATCGCCGCCAGCAGGCAGGCCACGGTGAGGAAGACCTGGAAGCTGATCGAGAGCCGGGAGTCCTCGCCGGTGCGGGCGACGACCTCGTCCCAGATCACCGCGTCCATCGGGTCGCCGGGCACGGCCTCCTCGGCCGCGTCGGCGGAGTCCGAGAGCGTGGTGTCGATCGTCTCCAGCGTCACCCCGCCCGCGCGGTCGACACCCAGCGCGCACAGCTCGCCGAGCAGCGCGTCGACGGCCTCCCGGGTGACGTCGGCCTCCACCACGTCGCCGACCGGCTGCAGCGCGACGCCCTCGTGCACGGTGACGTGCGTGGCGCCGGGATCGGCGAGCAGCAGCTCACGGACGCCCTCGGTGAGGGCGGCCGGGGTGACGACCCGCAGGTGCTGCACGTCAGGACGTGGCGGACCGCGGCGCCTCCGGCGCCGTGCCCTGCTCGGGGGCCGCACCCTTCGCGGCCGTCTCCTGCGGGGCCGGCTTCGGCACCGCGTCCACCCCGGCCTCGCGTCGCTGCTCCGGCGTGATCGGCGCGGGTGCGGCTGTCAGCGGGTCGTAGCCGCCGCCGGTCTTGGGGAACGCGATGACCTCGCGGATCGAGTCGACGTCGGCGAGCAGCGCGGTGATCCGGTCCCAGCCGAACGCGATGCCGCCGTGCGGGGGCGGGCCGTAGGCGAACGCGTCGAGCAGGAAGCCGAACTTCTCCTGCGCCTCCTCCGCGCCGAGCCCCATGATCTCGAAGACGCGCCGCTGCACGTCGGCGCGGTGGATACGGATGGACCCGCCGCCGATCTCGTTGCCGTTGCAGACGATGTCGTAGGCGTAGGCGAGCGCGTGGCCCGGGTCGGTCTCGAACTTGTCGATCCACTCGGCGTTCGGCGAGGTGAACGCGTGGTGCAGGGCCGTCCACTGGCCGCTGCCGACGGCGACGTCGTCGGTCTCGGCGGTGGCCTCGAACATCGGCGCGTCCACGATCCACACGAACGACAACGCCGACTCGTCGAGCGCCCCGGTGCGCCGCGCGATCTCCCCGCGGGCCGCGCCGAGCAGCGCCCGGGCCTCCTTCGGGGTGCCTGCGGCGAAGAAGATGCAGTCGCCGGGCCGGGCGCCGACGGCGGCGGCCAGGCCGTCGCGCTCGGCCGGGGACAGGTTCTTCACGACCGGGCCGCGCTCGTCGACCGTGCCGTCCTCGCCGATGAGCACGTAGGCCAGCCCGCGGGCGCCGCGCTGCTTGGCCCACTCCTGCCAGGCGTCGAGCGCGCGGCGGGCCTGGGACGCGCCGCCCGGCATGACGACGGCGCCGACGTAGGGGTTCTGGAAGACCCGGAACTGCGTGTCCGCGAAGTACTCGGTCATCTCGGTGAGCTCGATGCCGAAGCGCAGGTCGGGCTTGTCCGAGCCGTAGCGGCGCATCGCCTCGTCGTAGGTCATCCGCCGGATCGGGCGCGGGATCTCGTGCCCGATCAGCTCCCACAGCGCCGCGAGGACGGCCTCGGCCAGCTCGATCACGTCGTCCTGCTCGACGAAGCTCATCTCGATGTCGAGCTGGGTGAACTCCGGCTGGCGGTCGGCGCGGAAGTCCTCGTCGCGGTAGCAGCGCGCGATCTGGTAGTAGCGCTCCATCCCGCCGACCATGAGCAGCTGCTTGAACAGCTGCGGGCTCTGCGGCAGCGCGTACCAGCTGCCCGGGCGCAGCCGGGCCGGCACGAGGAAGTCGCGGGCGCCCTCGGGGGTGGAGCGGGTCAGCGTGGGCGTCTCGACCTCGACGAACTCGCGGGCGTCGAGGACGGCCCGGGCGGCCCGGTTCACCGCGCTGCGCAGCCGGAGGTACGAGCCGGGGCCGGGGCGGCGCAGGTCGAGGTAGCGGTGCTTGAGGCGCACCTCCTCGCCGACCTCGGCGTGCTCGTCGATCGGGAACGGCAGCGGCGCGGACTCCGACAGCACCGTCAGCTCCGTGACGGTGACCTCGACGGCCCCGGTGGGCAGGTCCGGGTTCTCGTTGCCCTCCGGGCGGGCCACGACCTCGCCGGTGACCTGTACGCAGAACTCCGAGCGCAGCCGGTGCGCCCGGTCGGCCATCTCGCCCTCGCGGAACACGACCTGCGCGGTGCCCGAGGCGTCCCGGAGGTCGATGAAGATCACCCCACCGTGATCGCGGCGACGCGCCACCCACCCGGCGAGGGTCACGGACTGTCCTTCGTGCTCGGCACGCAACGTGCCGGCGGGGTGGGTGCGCATCACGGTCGCAGAGGCTATCCGGCGACCCGCGCGGCCCGGCCAGCAGGTTTCGCTCTACAACAGGCTCAGCTGCTCACCCCCGCTCCGCAGCGCCGTGGCGGCGTGCCCGGCGGCGACCGGCTCCCCCGGCCCCGGGGCCGCCGCCGCGTCCCGGAAGCCGAACGGCTCCTCGGCCGGGCGCTCCAGGCCGTGGCGGCGCAGCAGCGGCGCCACGCGCGCCCGCAGCGTCCTCCGGTACTCCGGGTCGACGTAGGCCCCGCGCCGGTACAGCCGCGCGTACCGCTCCACCAGCCCCGGGTGCTCGCGGGCCAGCCAGCCGAGGAACCACTCGCGGGTGCCGGGCCGCAGGTGCAGGGCGAGCACGCTCGCACCGGTGGCGCCCGCGGCCGCGACCTCGCCGAGCAGCGCGTCGAGGGCCTCCTCGGAGTCGGTGAGCAGGGGAAGCACCGGCGCCACCATCACCCCGCACGACAGCCCCGCGTCGGTGATGCGCCGGACCAGGTCCAGCCGTGCCCGCGGCGAGGGCGTGCCCGGTTCCAGGCGGGCCTGCAGCGACCGGTGCAGCAGCGCGACCGACACCCCGAGCCCGATCCGCACGTCCGCCGCGGCCGAGGCCAGCAGCGGCAGGTCCCGCGAGAGCACCGTGCCCTTGGTGAGCACCGAGAACGGGGTGCCCGAGCCGGCGAGCGCCCGCACGATCCCCGGCATGAGCCGGTAGCGGCCCTCCGCCCGCTGGTAGGGGTCGGTGTTGGTGCCCATCGCCACCGGCTCCCGCTCCCACCGCGGCGACCGCAGCTCGCGCTCCAGCACCCGGGCCGCGTTCACCTTCACCACGATCTGGGAGTCGAAGTCGGACCCGGCGTCGAGGTCGAGGTAGGTGTGGGTGTTGCGGGCGAAGCAGTTGTGGCTGACGACGCCCTCGGCCACGAAGTCGCCCGTGCCGGTGGTGATGTCGTAGAGCGTCTGCTCCGCGCCCGGCTGCTCCACGGCGACGACGGTGCTCGCCGCCCCGACCGCGGCGCCCGCGACCTCGCGACGCACGGCCGGTGCGGTGACCCGCAGGAACCGCAGCAGCTCCCCCGCGCCCCCGGCCAGCCGCAGCGTCCGCTCCCCGCGCACGCCGGCCTCCATCGCGAACCCGAACCCCAGCCGGTGCAGCGCGCCCGCGACCCGCCCCACGACCTCCTCGTCGGCGTGGCGCACCCGCAGCACGCCCTCCCGCACCACCCCGCGGGCGTCGACGACTCCGGCGAGGAACCCGGCGCACCAGTCCTCGCCCGCCTCCGCAGGCCAGGCCGCCGCCGCGGCCGGGGCGACGCCCGCCCCGGGCTCGCCCGGGTGGGCGGCGATCTCCCCGACCGGCTCCCCGACCGGATGCCCGAGCGGCTCACCGGCGGTGTCCTCGCCGCCCGGCCGCTCCCAGGGCGGGGCGATCCGGCCGTCGACCACCGGCGGACGGCGCCGGCGCGGACC
>JAPLAT010000656.1 GCA_026393175.1 Pseudonocardiales bacterium | reverse complement strand
GTCGTCGACGTCCGCGGTCGCGACGGCGGGGATGCGCAGCCACGGCGGGGCCACGGTGGCCACCGCGCCGCCGCGCCGAGCGGCCGGTTCCGCGCGCCGGGCCAGCGGCAGGGCCGGGGCCAGCTCAGCCCGGCCGTCGGCGTCGCCGCGCGGGTGGGGCACCGCGGAGCCGGGCGTCACCCCGTCGTCGGTCATGCGGCGATGGTAGGACGGACGTCACCCCGGTACCGCCCGGAGCGCCGGCCGACCACCCGGCCGGGCGGTGCTCAGCCCCCGTCCGGGCCGTCCCCGCCGTCGCCCCCGTCACCGTCGTCGTCGTCACCACCGTCGTCGCCGTCCCCGCCGTCCCCGCCGTCGTCGGGCGGGGGCTCCCCGCCGTCCCCGCCGTCGTCGGTCGGGGCGTCGGGGGGCGGCGGGACCTCGCCGGTGCTGATGCTCAGCTCGATCGCCTCGCCCGGCAGGGCGGTGCCCTGCGGGTTCTGCCCGACGACGGTGCCGCGGGAGGCGGCGTTGGCGACGTCGCGGGTGGTGACCGTCCAGCCCGCGGCCTCCAGCGTGCGGCGGGCGTCGTTCTCGCCGTCGCCGACCACGTCCGGGACGCGGGTCTCGGCGCCGCCGGTGAGGAAGCGGTCCTCGACCGGGGGCAGCGGGAGCACCGGCTGGTTCGCCAGCAGCGGCGTCATCATCCCGAACCACGTCTCGGCGGGGGTCTTGCCGCCGAAGATGTTGCCGCTGCGGCAGGCGAACGGGGCGCCCGCGCCGTCGCAGAGCTGGTCGGGGCGGTTGTCGTCGTCGAAGGTGATGATGGCACCGGAGATCTGCGGCACGACGCCGAGGAACGCCGCCGAGCGGTTGCTCTGCGTCGTCCCGGTCTTGGCCGCCAGCGGACGGTCCCAGCCGACCTCCCCCGCGGCCCGGGCCGCGGTGCCTCCGGGCAGGTCGTCCTTGCTCAGCGCGTTGAGCATGGCGTCGGCCAGCCCCGGCTCGACGGCCTGCTCGCACGGTGCCTCGGTGATCGCGACGGCCTCGCCGGTCGGGCCGGTGATCGACTCGATGGGCGTGGGCGGGCACCACATGCCACCGCTCGCGAGCGTCGCCCCGACGTTCGACAGCTCCAGCACGCTCGTCGGGCTCACCCCGAGGGTGAACGACGCCTGTCGCTGGGCCTTGGTGACCTCGGCGATCGAACGGTCGGTGCGCTCGCCGGTGTTCGGGTCGACGAACGGGGTGGTGGCCAGCGAGCGCAGGCCCAGCCGCACCGCCATGTCGACCACGTCGGGGACGCCGGTGAACTCCATGAGCTTGACGAACGCGGTGTTGGGGGACTGTGCCAACGCATCGGTGATCGTCATGCGCGGGGGGAGGTCGCCGCCGTTGCGCACCGGCAGCGGGCGGCCCCCGCCGTCGACGTAGATCGGGGAGGCGTAGCCGCTCGGCGGCACCGCGAGCTGGTAGTTGATGCCCAGCCCCTTCTCCAGGGCGGTGGCCGCGGTGAAGATCTTGTAGGTGGAGCCCGAGCCGAACTGGACGGGCTCGTAGGGCAGCCCGTAGCTGGTCTCGAACGACTCCGCGTCGAGACCGAACACGCGGCTCGAGCCCATCGCGAGCACCCGGTGCCGGTCCTGCCCCGGCTGCACCGTGGCTGCCACGTTGGCGACGTTGGGCTGCGTCGCGGGGACCTCCGCGACGAGGGCGGCCTGCATGGCGTCGAGCACCGTGCGGTCCAGCGTGGTGCGCACGGTGTAGCCCCCGCGGCGGAGCTGCTCCAGCGAGATCCCCGACTCGGACAGGTACTGCTGCACGTACTGGCAGAAGAAGCCGGCCGGGCCGGCCCCGATGCAGCCGTTGGTCTGCGTGTTGAGCGGGTTCGCCACTCCCAGCGGGCTGGCCAGGGCCGCCTCTGCCTGGCTGTCGTCGATCATCTGCTGTTCCAGCATCTGCTGGATCACCAGGTTGCGGCGCTCGAGAGCGGCCTCGGGGTTGCGCACCGGGTCGAACTGGTTGGTGCTGCGGACCATGCCGGCGAGGAGCGCGGCCTGCGGGACCGTCAGCTCGGCGGGCGTGACGCCGAAGTAGGTCAGCGCCGCGGTGGCGATGCCGGCGGAGCCGTTGCCGAACGCGACGATGTTGAGGTAGCGCGTGAGGATCTCGTCCTTGCTGAGCTGGCCCTCCAGCTGCAGCGCGATCTGCGCCTCCTTGAGCTTGCGCGCCGGCGTCTGCTCCGTGGCGCGCAGCCGCTCGGTCTCGGTCTGCGCGTCGACGTAGAGCAGGTAGTTCTTCACGTACTGCTGGGTGATCGTGGACGCGCCCTGCTCGATGCTGCCCGAGACCGAGTTCGTGACGAGCGCGCGCGCCGTGCCCTGCCAGTCGACGCCCTGGTGCTGGTAGAAGCGCCGGTCCTCGACGGCCACGATCGCGGCCTTCATCGCCGGGGAGATCTCCTCCGAGGTGACCGAGCGGCGGTTCTGCTCCAGCTCGGGGTCGAAGAACCGCGCGATCGGCTGCCCGGCCGAGTCCGTGATCAGCGAGGTCTGGGGCAGCGGCTGGTCGAGCACGTCGGTGGACACGCTGCCGACGCTGTCGCTGGCGTCGTTGGCCACCAGCCCGATGCCGATCGCCGCCGGGTACGCGATGCCGGCCGTGACGATCCCGGCCAGGAGCGAGAGACCGAGCAGCAGGCCCACCGGCCGCAGGACATGGCGCGGGAAGCTCACGAGCACTGAGCGTACGCGCCGCCGCGTCATCACCCGGTCAGGTCCTCGCGCGGCGAAGTTGAGTATTTTCCCCCGCTCCCGGGGGGAACCGGACGGGCGCAGGATCCGTCGGTGGAGGTCGTCGGATCTCGCACGCACCCGGGAGGACCCATGACGGACCGGTGGAACTGGCGCCCGGCGGCGCGCTGCCGCACGGCCGACGCCGAGGAGCTGTTCGTCACGGGCGCGCGGCAGCGCGAGGCGCGGGAGGTCTGCCGGACCTGCCCCGTCCGCACCGAGTGCCTCGCCCACGCGCTCGACCAGCGCATCGAGTTCGGGGTGTGGGGCGGGATGACCGAGCGCCAGCGCCGCGCCCTGCTGCGCGCCCGGCCCGACGTCGGGTCGTGGCACGACCTGCTCGTCGACGCCCGCCGGGCCTACTACGCCGCCGACCCGGACGACGTCGACGCCCTCGCCGAGCGCGCCGTCGCCCGCCGCACGGCCGACGAGCTGGAGCGCAGCGCCTGACCGGCCCGGCCCCGACCGCGCGGGGCGGGGAGCCGGCCTACCGCGCCTCGCGCAGGGCGGCGGGTTCGGGGGCGGGTTCGGTGACGGCCAGGCGGTCGCCGACCTCGCGCAGGCCGTCGAGGTCGGCGATGTCCGCGGCCACGACCGGCACCCTGGCCACCGCGACGGACGGGTGCGCGTGGACGAACCGGGCGAGCAGGCGCTCCTCGCGGCCGGCGAGGTCCACGCGGTCGGCGTGCAGCCGCAGCACGGCCGTGGCCAGCGGGGCGCCGCGCAGCCCGTCGGCCGCCTCGCGGGCCTTCTGGGCGGACAGGTCGGCCAGCACGGGGTGGGTGCGGTTGAGCACGAGCCCGGCCAGCGGCATGCCCTCGCCGGCCAGCCGGTCGACGAAGTACGCGGCCTCGCGCAGCGCGTCCGGCTCCGGCGCGGCGACCACCACGAACGCGGTGCCCGGCGAGCGGAGCAGGGCGTAGGTGGCCTCGGCCCGCTCGCGGAAGCCGCCGAACATCGTGTCGAAGGCCTGCACGAACGCCGACGCGTCGGCCAGCAGCTGCCCGCCGAGGATCGTCGAGACCGCCTTGGCGAACAGCGAGAACCCGGCGCCGACGAGCTTGCGCAGGCCCGTGCCGCCCGCCCGGGCGGGGGCGGAGAGCAGCCGGATCATCCGGCCGTCGAGGAAGGTGGACATCCGCTGCGGCGCGTCGAGGAAGTCCAGCGCGGACCGCGACGGCGGGGTGTCGACGACGATGAGGTCCCACTCGCCGGTGGCGGCGAGGCGGCCCAGCTTCTCCATCGCCATGTACTCCTGCGTGCCGGAGAACGACGAGGAGATCGTCTGGTAGAAGGGGTTGGCCAGGATCGCCGCGGCCCGTTCGGGCTCGGCGTGCGCCTCGACCATCTCGTCGAACGTGCGGCGCATGTCCAGCATCATCGCGTGCAGCTCACCGGCCGCGTCCCGCACGCGGCCGGGCTCGTTGCCCAGCGCCTCCAGGCCCAGCGCCTGCGCGAGCCGCCGGGCCGGGTCGATCGTCAGCACGACGGTGCGCCGGCCGCGCTCGGCCGCCCGCAGCGCCAGCGCCGCGGAGGTGGTGGTCTTGCCGACGCCGCCGGACCCGCAGCACACGATCACGCGCGTGGCCGGGTCCTCCACCAGGGCGTCGACGTCCAGCGCCGCGGGGGCCCTCACGCGGCCACCCCCACCAGCTCGTCGGCCAGCTCGTAGAGCGAGCCCAGGTCGACCCCGTCGACGAGCTTGGGCAGCTCCAGGCGGGGCAGGTCCGGCCCGGCGTCGAGCCGGGCCAGCGCGACGCTCTCGGCGTGCACCCGCACGGCGTGGTCGACGGTCTCGCGCACCAGCCCGTCGATCACGTCGGGCGGCAGGTCGAGCCCGGCGCCGGCGAGGCCCGCCCGGATCCGGTCGGCGTCGACGCGCCCGCTCGCCGCGGCCATGACGGACCGGTCGGGCAGCCACTGCGGCCGCACCTGGTTGACGATGACGGCGCCGGGGTGCAGGCCGGCCGCCTCCAGCTGCTCGACGGCCTCCAGCGTCTCCGTGACGGGCAGGTCCTCCAGCAGCGTGACCAGGTGCACGGCCGTCAGCGGGGAGTGCAGCAGCGCCACGACGCCCTCGGCCTGCGTGTGGATCGGCCCGACCTTCGCGAGCTCGGCCATCGCCTTGGTGACGTCGAGGAAGGTGACGACCCGCCCGGTCGGCGGAGCGTCGAGCACGACGGCGTCGTAGACGGGGCTGCCGTCCTTCTGCCGGCGGGTGACGCACTCCTTGACCTTGCCGGTGAGCAGCACGTCGCGCAGGCCGGGCGCGAGGGTGGTGGCGAACTCGATCGCGCCCATCCGGCGCAGCGTCCGCCCGGCCATCCCCAGCCGGTAGAACAGCTCGAAGTACTCCAGCAGCGCCGCCTCGGCGTCGACCGCGAGCGCGCGGACCTCGCCGCCGCCGGGCGCCACCGCGATCCTGCGCTCCTCGTAGGGCAGCGGCGCGGTGTCGAAGAGCTGCGCGATGCCCTGGCGGCCCTCGACCTCCACGAGCAGCGTCCGGCGCCCTTCGGAGGCCAGGGCCAGCGCCAGCGCGGCGGCGACGGTGGTCTTGCCCGTGCCGCCCTTGCCCGTGACGACGTGCAGCCGGGCGTCCGACAGGTTCATGCCCCCCAGGTTACGAGCGGGTGTCCCGACCGGGCGTCCGATCGTGGTGAGGCGCTGACTACAGTCCCGGGACATGGCGGACTCGGCGGTCACCCGGTGGGAGTACCTCACGGCCCCGGTGTTGATCCACAACACGCAGGCGATCCTCAACAACTTCGGGCGGGACGGCTGGGAGCTCGTGGCCGTGACCTCCGGGGCCAGCGGCGAGCAGCTCGTCGCCTGGTTCAAGCGCCCGGTGGCGGCGTGACCCCCACCGAGCGGCTCGCGGAGCTGGGCATCACGCTGCCCACGGTGGCCGCGCCGGCCGGGGCGTACATCCCGGCCCGCCGCAGCGGCGACCACGTCTGGACGGCCGGGCAGGTCCCGTTCGTCGACGGGAAGCTCCCGGCCACCGGCAAGGTCGGGGCGGAGGTCGACGCCGCCACGGCCAAGGAGCTGGCGCGCGTCTGCGTCCTCAACGCGCTGGCCGCCGTCGACTCCCTGGTGGGGCTGGACGCCGTCACCGGGGTGGTGAAGCTCGTCGGCTTCGTCGCCTCCGACCCCTCCTTCACCGGCCAGCCCGGCGTGATCAACGGCGCGTCCGAGCTGCTCGGCGAGGTGTTCGGCGAGGCGGGTGCGCACGCCCGCTCGGCCGTCGGCGTCGCCGTGCTGCCCCTCGACGCCCCGGTCGAGGTGGAGATCGTCGTCGAGGTCGCGGGATGACGGCGGCGGAGCAGTCCGGCCACGAGCTGCTGGTGGCGCTCGCCGGCCGGCTGCCCGACGACGTCCTGTGGCGGCTGCGCGACTGGCTGGCCGCCGGCGCGCACACCCCGCTCGGCGCCGTCCTGGCCCGCGAGCTGCTCCGCCAGCGCATCGGCCTCACCGACGCCGAGCGTGACCTGCTGGTCGCCAGCGCCGGGGCGTGGGGCGCCTCGCGGCGGCTGCTGGAGGCCGTCCGGCCGCTCGACCACGCCCCCGGCACCGACGCCGCCTTCCACTCCGGCGGCGGCGTCGTCGACACCGCCGCGCTCAGCGTGCTCGGCGTCGTCCGCGGGCATCCCGGGTGCGTCGAGCTGCGGCAGTCGTTCCGGCTCGGCCCGGGTGCCGAGCAGCGCGTCGTCGTCGTCCACGGCGGTGAGCGGCCGTGGACCCTCACCGGCACGCTGCAGCGCGTGCTCCGCGCCCACGGTGACCGCACACCGTGCGTCGAGGTGCTCCCGGCGCACGGGGAGCCCCCGGCGTACCACCAGGCGGTCATCATCGGGTCGGGGTTGCTGTGGCAGTCGGCCCGGGACCGCTCGGCGGAGCCCGTGCCCGCCTAGGCGGCCGAGGACGCGCACGACGGAACGGGAGAGCCGGTGGACGAGCGGACGACGGGGCACTCGACCCACGACCTGCTGCTGGGACTGGCCGGCCGCGTCGACGACGACCTCCTGGCCTGGTGCCGTGAGCTCGTCGCCGTCGGCGAGGACGGGTACGCGGTCGAGCTGCTCACGGCCACGCTGATCGCCGACGGGACCGCGGTGCCCGCCGACGCGCGCGCCGCGCTGGTGGCCGCCGGGCGCGCCGCGCGCAGCGACCTCGACGCCGACGCCCTCCTGCCCCCCGCGGCCGACGGCGCCGCGACCGCGCACCGCTTCGACCCCGCCCTCCCGCTCGTCGACCACCTCACCGAGGTCGTCGCGGGGCTCCCGGCCCGGCTCACCGGTGGCTGCCGCCTGCACGTCACGGCCCGCACCAGCCCCGCGGGAGCCGCGCCGGGCCCGCTCCCGCACCCCGTCGTGCTGGCCGAGATCGACGCCGACGACCCCCGCCCGGTCGACGTGCTCGCCTACCAGCTGGCCATCGCCTGCGCGCGGGCCGGCACCGTCGCGGCCGTGGAGGTGCTGGTCGACGGCTCCGCGCCGCCGGAGTACCAGCGCTCCGCGCTCGCCGCGGCCCGACCGGTCCCGCTCGGTGAGGCGCCCCCCGCCCACGACGCCGGGGCGCCCGCCGCCCCCGTACTGCCCACTCCGGCACTGCCCGCTCCCACCCCGCCCGCTCCCACCCCGCCCGCTCCCGCCCCGCCGGCGCCCGAGCCGCCCGCGGCCGTGCGGCCGCCGGTGTCCGGGCTGGCGCACCGGATGGCGGCGTGGGACGCCGTGGGGCCGGAGGAGGAGCCGCCCACCGACCCCTGGGCGGACCTCGGGACGCCCTCCGCCGCCCTGCCGGTCCCGGACGCCGCCCCGTCCCGCGACGAGCCGTGGGCCGCCGACCTGCTCGCCGGTGCGGACCGGACCGGTACCGACGGGTCCGACGCGCCTCGGCCCGGCGGGGACCGGATCGACGGGGACCGGGCCCTCGGGAACGGGGCGGACGCGGTCGGGGCCGACCTTCTCGGGGGCGGCGTGCATCAGGCCGATCCGGGCCGGACGGATGTGGGCCGGGCGGCCGCGGGCTCGGCCGACGCGGGCCGGGTCGACGCGGTTCGGGTGGACACAGGCTGGGTCGACCGGGACGCGGCTGACGTGGCCGAGCCGGACCCGGCCGACCTGGACCGAGCCGACGACCTGGACCGAGCCGACCTGGAGCGGGCCGACCTGGACGGGGCTGGTCTGGGCCGGGCTGACTCGGAGCGGGCCGACGTGGTGCGGGCCGACCTGGAGCGGGTTGACCTCGGCCGGGCCGACCTGGGCCGGAGGGACGTGAGCCCTGGCGACACGGGCCGGTCCGATGTGGGCTCGGCCGACATGGGCTGGGCGGACGTGGACCAGGTCGATCGGGACCGGGCCGATGCGGCCGACGTGGACCGAGCCGACCAGGACCGGGTCGATGTGGGTCACGCTGACGTGGGTCGGTCCGACGTGGGCCGGCCCGACCTGGGCCGGGCGGACGTCGACCGGGCTGACGCGGATCGAGCGGAGCCGGGCCGGGCCGACCTGGGCTGGGCGGACGTGGATCGGGTCGACGACCGCCGAGCCGACGTGACCCGCGCCGACGTGTCCGGCACGGCGGCGGACCGGGCCGAGGACGACGCGGCCGGCGTGGACCCTTGGGCCGACGCCGACCGTCGGACCGAGGAGGATGCGGCCCGGGAGGCGTCGGTGTCCCCGCTGTGGCCCGCGAGCGGCGGACTGGTGATGCCGCCGGCGCCCTCGCCGGTGCCGCGGTCCGGGTCGACACCGCCCGGGTCGAACGGCTCCGCGCCGCACGACCCCGACGCGTGGCCGGCGCCCGCCGCGGAGGTCACCCCCCTGCGCCCCGCGCCCGAGCCGTCCCGCCGCTCCGCCACGGTCCGCCCGCTGCCCCGGCCGACGCCCGGACCCGGGCCGAACGGCCGCCGGACCGGTCGCCCGCTGTCCCCGGTCGGGGACCCGCCGCGGGAGGCCGCCGTCCGCCCGCTGCGCTCGTCCCCGCCCGACACCCCGGCGCTCGCGGCGCTGAACGACCCCCTGCGCGACCCGCTCCCCCTGGAGCCCTCCGGCGAGCGGCCCGCGCCCACGATCGACGAGCAGGACCCGCTGGGCCTGGGCCGGCAGCCGCTCTCGGAGGAGGAGCCCCGCCCGCCGGCCGCGGACTCGTGGCTGGCGGACTGGATCACCGGGGACTGGGCCATGCCGTCGGCGGACCAGGAGCCTGACCCGTCGCCCGCCGGGCCGGCGCCCGCCGACGACCCGGCGCCCCGGCCCGTGTCGCAGGCCGTGCCCCGGCCTGCGCCTCAGTCCCCCGCACCCCCGACCCCGGCGCCGTCCCCCGCCGAGCAGCCCTCGGAGCCGCAGCCCGTGGCCCGGCTCAGCGACGCCGACCGCGAACTCCTGTCCCGGCTGCAGTCCGAACTGGGCGACGCGCCCCGCCCGCGGGTGAGCCGCCGTGCCGGGATCGCGACCCCGCCGCAGGGCCGTCCCCCGCGGCCGGGCCCGCCGGACCGGGCGGGCTGAGTTCGCAGACCGGCCATGGGCCCGCACGGCGGGCTGGGCCTGCGGGGTCGCGCTGGGCATGCGGCGTCGGCTGCGTCGACCGGGGCCTGCGGGACCGGGCTGAGGCCGCGGGGCCGAGCCGCGGGACGGTCAGCGTCCGGCGGCCGTGCGCGCCTGCTCGACGAGCTCCTGCAGGCGCAGGCCGCGGGCGGCGTCCAGCGCCGGCGGCGGGCCGTCCCCCCGCACGGCGGCGACGAGCTCGTCGAGCAGCCGCCCGTAGCAGGCGGGGGCGTCGGCGACCCGGCCGGAGAAGCGGTGCCTGCCGTCCGCGACAGCGCGCCCGAAGACGGCGAGCTCGATCTCCGACGGGTCGACCGGCAGCCGCAGCGACAGGGTCGCGGTGCTGCCCGCGCCGCCGGCGTGCCGCAGCCCCAGGTGCCACACGTCCGGCTCGGCGTGGTGCGCCCACTCCACGGCGGTGACGGGGCCGAGGGCGGCGTCGAGCAGGTCGATCACGTGCGGGCCCAGGTCGAGCAGGGCGCCGTGCTCGGCCCGCCACCCCGACGCCGCGTACGGGCCGCCGAGCAGCGACCCCGACAGCCACCGCGCCGTGCCGACCGTCTCCGACCCGGCCGTCCCCCGCGGCCCGGCGTCGAGCCAGGCCCGCACCGCGGGGTCGTGGCGCAGCGTCAGGACGAGCGTGGAGTGCACGCCGGCCGCGGCCACCGCCCCGGCGACGGCCCGCGCGCCCGCGAGGTCCTCGGCCAGCGGCTTCTCGCAGATCAGGTGCACCCCCGCCGCCGCGGCCCGGACGGCGAGCTCGGCCTGGGCGCGCGGCGGTACGGCCAGGGCGACGGCGTCGACGGCGCCGAGCAGCGCGTCCAGGTCGGGCACGGCGACCGCGCCCAGGTCCGCGGCGAGCGCGGCGGCGGCCGCGGGGCGGCGCGTCCACACCCCGGCCAGCTCGACGTCGGGGTGCGCCGCCAGCGCGGGCCCGTGCACCCGCTGCGCCCACGGCCCCGCCCCGACCAGCCCCACCTTCATGCCCGCCACCCTAAGGTGGATCACATGACCGCCGAACCGGCCGTGCCCCGGCCCGCCGCCAC
Source organism: Pseudonocardiales bacterium (assembly GCA_026393175.1). Taxonomy (GTDB): domain Bacteria; phylum Actinomycetota; class Actinomycetes; order Mycobacteriales; family Pseudonocardiaceae; genus Pseudonocardia. The sequence continues at coordinate 5,117 of JAPLAT010000656.1, read as the reverse complement.
CGTGCTGCTGGTCCGCGACGCGCCGGGCCTGCAGGTGTTCCTGCAGCGGCGGGTCGCGGGGATGGCGTTCGCGGGCGGGATGACCGTCTTCCCCGGCGGTGGCGTGGACCCGCACGACGTCGTCGACGCCGCGCTGTGGTCCGGGCCGGGCCCCGAGTGGTGGGGCGAGCGGTTCTCCGCCGACCCGGTCTCCGCGGGGCGGCTCGTGCTGGCCGCCGTGCGCGAGACCTACGAGGAGTGCGGGGTGCTGCTCGCGGCGGGTCCGGGCGGCGCGGCGCCGGTCGTGCCCGAGGGGGCGCGCGCCGAGCTCGTCGCCCGCCGCCGCACCCTCTCCGAGGTGCTGGCGGCGGCCGGGCTCGTGCTGCGGGCCGACCTGCTGGCGCCGTGGGCGCGCTGGATCACCCCGGAGGAGTCGCCGCGCCGCTACGACACCGCGTTCTTCGTCGCCGCCGTGCCGCCCGGGCAGGAGGCGGACGCCCACACCACCGAGGCGGTCGAGGCGGCCTGGTGGAGCCCGGCCGAGGCGCTGGACCGGTGGCGGGCCGGCGAGATGGAGCTGATGGCGCCCACGTTCCGCACGCTGCAGGAGATCGCCGAGCACCCGGACACCGCCTCGGTGCTGGCCGCGGCCGCCGCGCGGGAGATCGTGCCGGTGATCCCGCGGGTGCGCCGCGAGGGCGACGAGGTCGTCGTCGTGCTGCCCGGCGACGAGGGGTTCGAGGTGGCGGCCGGACACCTGCGGCCGGGGGACCTGTCGTGAGCGCCCACCCGCTCTACGGCGCGCTGCGGCCCGTCACGCCGCTGGCGTCGGTGCTGCTCGCCCCCAACCCCTCGCCGATGACGCTGGAGGGCACCAACACGTGGGTCCTCCGCGCGCCCGGGGTCGAGGAGTGCGTGGTCGTCGACCCCGGTGAGGACGATCCCGGGCACCTCGCGGACGTGGCGGCGCACGGGCCCGTCGCGCTCGTGCTGATCACCCACCGCCACCACGACCACGCCGGCGGGGCGCGCCGCTTCGCCGAGCTGACCGGCGCGCCGGTGCGGGCCCTGGACCCGTCGCTCGTGCTCGGGTCGGAGGCGCTGGGCGAGGGCGAGGTGGTCGCGGCCGCGGGCGTCGAGCTGCGGGTGATCGGCAGCCCGGGCCACACGTCGGACTCGGTGTCGTTCCTGCTGGACGGGCCGGACACCGACCCCGTCGTGCTCACCGGCGACACGATCCTCGGCCGCGGCACCACCGTCATCGCCCATCCGGACGGGCAGCTGGGCCCCTACCTCGAGTCGCTGCGCCGCCTCGCGGACCTTCCGCCGGGCACCGCCGTGCTGCCCGGGCACGGCCCGGAGCTGCCCGACGCGCCCGGCGTCGCGGCCGCGTACCTCGCCCACCGCGAGGAGCGCCTGGAGCAGGTCCGGTCGGCCCTGACGACCCTGGGCGCCGGCGCGTCGGCCCGGGCCGTGGTCGAGCTCGTCTACGCCGACGTCGACCGGGCGCTGTGGCCGGCGGCCGAGCTGTCGGTGCGCGCCCAGCTGGAGCACCTGCGGAGCTCGTGAGGGGCGGGCCCTACGCGCGCGCGAGCGCAGGCGGCGCCAGGAGCGTCGCGCGCCGGAACCACAGCACCGCCGCCACGATCCCGCCGGCCACGCCGCCGACGAGGAACGACGACGACGGGCCCGCCAGGTCCACCATCACCCCGGCCGAGGACTGCCCGAGCGCGATGCCCAGCGTCGCCGCCGTGACGACCCAGCCGAACGCCTCCGTCGCCGTACCCGCGGGCGCGGCGCCGTCGACGGCGATCGAGTGCGCCGTCACCTGGGGGGTGATGAGCGCGCCGGCCAGCAGCATCGCCACGACCAGCACGGGGAGCGCGCCGGTCGGGCCGACCAGGGCCATCGCGGCCACGCACAGCGCGAACACGGCCAGCAGGAACGGCATCCGCAGGTGCATGGGCTCCGGCCAGGGCCGCGTGGAGTAGGCGATGCCGGCCAGCACCGACGTGACCGACCAGGCCGAGAGCAGCACGCCGCCGAGCGCGGGCGTGCCCGCGGCCGCCGTCACCGCGGGGACCCCGACCTCCACCGACCCGATCACCAGGCCGAAGCCGAGCGAGGCGAGCGCGACCGTGCGCATCCCGGGCCGCCCGAGCGCCCCGAGCAGCCCGATCGAGGGGCCCGCGGGCGCCGCGCCCTGCGTCCGCACGGCCCGGCACAGCGCGAACGCGATCGAGCCCAGCGCCAGCCCGCCGACGGCCACCGCGAGGCCGGTGCCCGGCCACGGCGCGAGCACCAGGAACACCGCGATCGCCGGGCCCAGGATGAAGAAGACCTCCAGGCTGATCGCCTCGTAGCTGTACGCGGCGTCGCGGCGCGGCCCGGGCGGGAGCAGCACGCCCCACAGCGCGCGGGACGAGCCGGGCAGCGCCGGCTGGGTCAGCCCGGTGAGCGCGGCCAGGCCGACGAGCACCCCGGCCGGCTGCCCCGACTCGACGGCCGCGACGAGCGCCGCCCCGGCGAGCAGCAGGAGCAGCGCCGCGCCGACGAGCGGGCGGGTGGGGCCGACCCGGTCGATCAGCCTGCCCTGGGCCACCGAGCCGAGGGAGACGCCGACGAGCGTGCCCGCCGAGACGAGCCCGGCGACGGCGAACGACCCCGTCGTGCCCTCGACGTAGAGCAGCGTGGCGAGCGTCAGCATCGCGATCGGCAACCGCCCCAGCGCGGAGGCGAGCACCGGCAGACCGGCGCCGGGGGTGGTCAGGGCGGCGCGGTAGTCGGCGAGCGAGGCGGACGAGGAGGACACGCGTCCCAGGTTCGCACATTCTGGTACGGCCGTACCACTTATTTGCGCCGGACGCGACGAACGGCACTCCCGGCGTCCGGGAGTGCCGTTCGGGGTGGTCCGCTCAGCGGGCGCGGCGCGCCAGGCGCTCGGGCTCCAGGATCAGCACGCTCTTGCCCTCCAGGCGCAGCCAGCCGCGGTGGGCGAAGTCGGCGAGCGCCTTGTTGACCGTCTCGCGGGAGGCGCCGACGAGCTGGGCGATCTCCTCCTGCGTGAGGTCGTGCGTGACGCGCAGCAGCCCCGACTCCTGCGACCCGAACTGGCGGGCCAGCTGGAGCAGCGACTTGGCGACGCGGCCGGGCACGTCGGTGAAGATCAGGTCGGCGAGCATGTTGTTGGTGCGGCGCAGCCGCCGCGCCAGCACCCGCAGCAACTGCTCGGCGATCTCGGGGCGCTTGCCGATCCACTCCCGCAGCGCGGTGCGGTCCATGGTGTAGCTGCGCACCTCGGTGACGGCCGTGGCCGACGACGTCCGCGGGCCCGGGTCGAAGATGGACAGCTCTCCGAACATGTCGGAGGGGCCCGCGACCATCAGCAGGTTCTCACGCCCGTCGGGCGACTTGCGACCGATCTTGACCTTGCCGCTCGCCACGATGTAGAGCCGGTCGCCCGGCTCGCCCTCCGCGAAGATGACGTGCCCACGCGGGAACTCCGCCGGCTCCAGTGCCTGCGCCAGCGCGTCGGCCGCGTGCGGCTCGACCCCCTGGAAGATCCCTGCGCGGATCAGAACCTCGTCCACTTCACCGCTCCTCGTCCCGGCCGCTGCCCCGCGGCGGATCACCGGCGCGCCAGTGTAGGGGAGGCGTCGATGATCCGTGGCGGCGCAACGTCCTTTTCCCTCCCCACGACCGGGGGACATCGTCCCCTCAGGCCGCCCTGGACCCGCGCTTGGGGGCCTTCGCGCCGCGTGCCGGGCGGTTGCGCAGCCGGAACAGCTCCAGCGCGCGGCCCGTGCCGGAGCGGAACAGGGCCCGCACCTCGTCCGGGCGGGGCCGCTCGAGCAGCTCCTCCAGGTCGTCGGTGTGCAGGGTGGACTCCCGCAGCTTGGCTTCCACGCGCTCCATGCCGAGCGCGAAGAACATCACCAGCAGCGGCACGAGGACGGACAGCCATGCAGTCATGTCAGGACAGATGGTCCCGCATCCCGCCCGGTTACGTCGGACCGGGGTCGGCCTCGGCGCGTCGCCGATACCGATTCGTGACGCGACCTCGGCGGATGCCGCCGCGCGCCGGGACGGTCGGACCACCGTCGTAGGCTCGACGCCGTGACGACCCCCGCCCGCGCCCCCCTGGCGCGCAGCGCCGCCAAGCTCGCCAAGCGCGTGGCGGAGGGCGAGCCGCCGCTGGGCCGCGCCCGCCGCGTGGGCCGGATGCTCCGCGAGCTCACCGCCACCCACCCCGACGCGCACTGCGAGCTGGACTTCACCACCCCGCTCGAGCTCGCCGTCGCCACGATCCTGTCGGCCCAGAGCACCGACAAGGGCGTCAACCAGGTGACCCCGGCCCTGTTCGCCCGCTACCCCTCCGCGCTCGCCTACGCCGAGGCGGACCGGGCCGAGCTGGAGCAGATGATCCACAGCACCGGCTTCTTCCGGAACAAGGCCTCCTCGCTCATCGGGCTCGGCGCCGCCGTCGTGGAGCGGCACGGCGGCGTGCTGCCGCACACGCTGGACGAGCTGGTGAAGCTGCCCGGCATCGGGCGCAAGACCGCCAACGTCATCCTGGGCAACGCCTTCGACGTCCCCGGCATCACCGTGGACACCCACTTCGGCCGGCTCGTCCGCCGCTGGGGCTGGACCGAGGAGGAGGACCCGGTCAAGGTCGAGCACGCGGTCGGCGCGCTCATCCCGAAGCGCGAGTGGACGATGGCGTCGCACCGGATCATCTTCCACGGCCGGCGCGTCTGCCACGCCCGCAAGCCCGCCTGCGGCGCCTGCACGCTGGCACCCGACTGCCCGTCCTACGGGACGGGTCCGGTGGAGCCCGAGAAGGCCGCCGCGCTGGTCAAGGGGCCGTCGCGGCCCTTCCTGCTGGCCCGCGCCGGCATCCCGGAGGACGCGGCCCCGGCTCCGGCCCCCGGCGACACGCCGTGAGGTCCGGCCCCGGCCGCGCGGAGATCGTCTCCACCGCGGTCGTGCTGGTGCTCGTCGTCCTGGCCGTGGTGGCGCTGTGGCCGCGCGGCGGGGACGCCCCCGCCGCACCCGGTGCGCCCGCCGCCCCGGCGCCGGTGGCCGTGTCCGACGCCGAGCTGGCCCCGCTGCGGGCCGCCGCGGCGCTGCCGCCGTGC
>JAPLAT010000225.1 GCA_026393175.1 Pseudonocardiales bacterium | reverse complement strand
GCTGGACCGAGTGGGGCAACGCGGTGCGCGTGCCGATCGTCCAGGGCACCGAGCGGGGCTCCGCGTGACGCTGCCGCCCCAGCTCCAGGAGCTGGTGGAGGACTTCGCCGACGTCGGCCCGAAGGAGCGCCTGGAGCTGCTTCTGGAGCTCTCCCGCGAGCTCCCGGAGCTGCCCGGGCGCTACGCCGACGCCGCGGACACGATGGAGCAGGTGCACGAGTGCCAGTCGCCGCTGTTCCTCGCCGTCGAGGTCGACGACGACGCCGACCGGCGGGTGCACCTGTTCTTCTCGGCCCCTCCCGAGGCCCCGACCACCCGCGGCTTCGCCTCGATCATGCACACCGGGCTGGACGGCGAACCGGCCGCGGAGGTCCTGGCCGTGCCGGACGACTTCTACACCGCGCTGGGTCTGGCCCAGGCCGTGAGCCCGCTGCGGCTGCGCGGCATGGCGGCGATGCTCGCCCGGATCAAGAACCAGGTGCGGGCCGCCACCGCGTGACGGCCCGTCACCTCAAGTCCTGGTGAAGAACGTTCCGCGCCGGGGGTGACCGCGGTAACACTGGACGCGTCTCACGAGGACGGCGCGGAGGTGTGGCGATGGGCGAGACCTGGGGGATCAGCGGGCCGGCGTTCCTGGCCGGGTACCTGGCACTGGCGGCCGTCGTGTGGGTCGCCACGACGCGGGCGCGGCGGCGGCTGGCGGACGGCCGGGACCGGCCGGGGCCGGGCCCGGCGCACCCGCACGACCTGGCGTTCCTCAACGGCGGGGCGGAGCTGGCCGTCACCTCGGCGCTCACGTCCATGCACCTCACCGGCACGGTCGCGCCGCAGCGCGGGCAGGTGCGGGCCGTGGGCAGGCCGGGCGCGGACGCGCTGGAGCGCGCGATCCACTTCGCGGCGGCGGGGAGCCCGGTGCCGCGCAGGCGCCTCCCCGTGACCCGGCCGGTCCGCACCGCGCTGGACGCGATCGAGAAGCGGCTCGTCGCGGACGGGCTGCTGCTCCCCGAGGCGCGCAGGCGGGCCATCCGCGCCGTCGGCTGGTGGATGGCCGGGGTCGCCGGGCTGGGCCTGCTGCGGCTGCTCGCCGGCGTCGCCGACGGGCGGGCGGTCGGGTTCCTGGTGGTGCTGCTCCTGGCCGTCACGGCCCTCGCCGTGGTGCAGCTGCTCCACGCCCCGCGGCGCTCCCGGGCCGGTGACCGCCTGCTGGCCCGGCTGCGCACCGAGCACCACGAGCTGTCCCCGAAGCAGCGCCCCGACTGGGTGGCCTACGGGCCCGCGGCCGCGGCGATGGGCATCGGCGTCTTCGGGGCGAGCGCGCTGTGGGCGTCCGACCCGGCGCTGGCCGAGGAGCTCGCCCTGCAGCGCGCCGGGACCGCCGGCGACGGCGGCGCGTCGGTCGTCGGCGGGGGCGACGGCGGGGGCGGCGACGGCGGGGGTGGCTGCGGCGGTGGCGGTGGCTGCGGGGGCTGACGCGCTCCCCGCCGGCCTCGGGGTCGGCTGGCGGCCGGAGATCGCGGGCGTCGTCGCCGCCGTGCCCGGCCTCGGGTTCACCGAGGTCGTCGCGGAGGCCCTCGCTCCCGCAGGACCGTCTCGAGGGGTGACGGACCTGCGGGAGCGAGGGGTGCGGGTGGTGCCGCACGGGGT
>JAPLAT010000590.1 GCA_026393175.1 Pseudonocardiales bacterium | reverse complement strand
AGCACGTGCCGCCGCCACCAGGCGGGCCCGCGCGAGACCGCGCCGGGGGTGACCGCGCACCAGCGGGCGTGCACGTCCGGGGCCCGGTCGGCGAACTCGGCGGGCGTGGCGTAGCGGACCCCGCCCGGGTCCGGGACACCGGCGCGGAGCACCGCCTGCGCCCGGTTCACCTCGACCGTCCGGTCGACGGTGGCGGGGCCGTAGCCGAAGCGGCCGTAGATGCCGCCCTCGCTGGCCGTGAGCACCGCGAGCGGCGTGCCGGCCGCGACGAACCCGCGGTGCTGCTCGTCGAACAGCGCCCGCAGGACGCCGCGGCGCCGGTGCGTCGGGGCGACCGAGACCCAGGTGACGCCCTCGGTCGCGACCGGCTTGCCGCCGGGCGGGGTGACGTCGAAGGCGTAGGAGCCGGTGACGCCCACGATCGTGTCGCCGTCCACGGCGACGAGGAAGCGCGACGGGTCGAGCGTCGGTGTGGCGTCCTCGCGGGCCTGCTCGGTGTAGTGGAAGCCGAACCCGCGCCCGTCGGCCTCGAACAGGGCGGGGAGGTCGTCGGCGGTGGCACGGCGCAGGGTCGGGGGGCTCACGACCGCCCAGCCTGGCGCGGTCGCGGGGTGACGTCGAGCGAGTTCCCGGCATCGCGGTCAGTTCTGACTGCTAGGTTCGGCGCGGTCGTCGTCGAGGAGGAGCTGTTCATGGACATCAACGGTGCGGTCGCGCTCGTCACCGGCGGGGCCTCGGGCCTGGGCCGGGCCACGGCCGAGACGTTGCTCGCGGCGGGCGCGAAGGTCGTCGTCCTGGACCTGCCCGGCAGCCCGGGCGAGGCCGTGGCGAAGGAGCTGGGCGACGCGGTCCGGTTCGTGCCCGGCGACGTCCGCAGCGCCGACGACGTCACCACCGCCTTGGACACCGCGGCCGGGCTCGGCACGCTGCGGGTGGCGGTGAACTGCGCCGGCACCGGCGACGCGTACAAGACCGTCGGCAAGAACGGCGCGTACCCGCTGGACAAGTTCACCCGGATCATCGAGATCAACCTCATCGGCACGTTCAACGTCATCCGGCTGGCGGCCGAGCGGATGGCCGCCACCGACCCGGTGGACGGCGAGCGCGGCGTCATCGTCAACACCGCCTCGGTCGCGGCGTTCGACGGCCAGATCGGGCAGGCGGCCTACTCGGCGTCCAAGGGCGGTGTCGTCGGCATGACGCTGCCGATCGCCCGCGACCTCGCGAGCATCCAGATCCGCGTCGTGACGATCGCGCCGGGGCTGTTCGACACCCCGCTGCTCGCCGGGCTGCCCGAGGAGGCCCGCGAGTCCCTCGGCAGGCAGGTGCCGCACCCCTCCCGGCTGGGCGCCCCCGCCGAGTTCGGCGCGCTGGCCGCGCACATCGTGGCCAACCCGATGCTCAACGGCGAGGTCATCCGCCTCGACGGCGCGATCCGGATGGCCCCGCGGTAGGGCCGCGCGCTGCCGCGCCCGTGCGCGCGCAGAGGTGCGGGACCACGTCTGCGCACGCACGGGTGGTGGATGCCGCGAGGGTGTGACCTTCGCTACGCTGCGGCCGGCCCGCGACCCGCGCGGGTCACGGCAGGAGCACCGTTGCCCCCCACCCTCGAGGCCCCGGGCCTCGTGCACGACGCGCTGTTCTACGCGACGCCGCAGGAGTACACCGCGGCGCTGCTGGACTTCGTGCGGGGCGGGATCGAGGCCGGTGAGCCCGTGCTGGTGGCCGTGCCCGAGCCGAACCTCGGGCGGCTGCGCCACGCGTTGGGCGCCGACGCCGACCGGGTCCGCCTCGCCGACATGGGCAGCGCGGGCCGCAACCCCGGGCGCATCATCGGCGGCGTGCTCACCGCGTTCGTCCGGGAGCACGCGCCCCGGCACGTGCGGGTCGTGGGCGAGCCGATCTGGGCCGGGCGCACCGCGGAGGAGTACCCGGCCTGCGCCGAGCACGAGGCGCTGATCAACGTGGCGCTGGCCGACGCCCCGTTGCACGTGGTCTGCCCCTACGACGTGTCGGCCCTGACGCCGGACGTCCTCACCGACGCCACCCGCACCCATCCCGTCCTCACCCACGGGACGGAGCGGTGGGACAGCCCCGGCTACGCCGACCCCCGGGCCGTCGCGGCGTCCTTCGACCGGCGGCTCTCCCCCGCCCCGCACGACGCCGACGTCCTACTCCTGGTGTCCCGGACGGGCCCGCGCGCCGCGCGCCGCTTCGTGCACGAGTTCGCCGAGCGCGCCGGGCTGCCCCCGGAGCGGGTGGACGACCTGCGGCTCGTCGTCCAGGAGCTGGCGGTGAACACGCTGCAGCACGGCGGCGGGTCCGGCCTGCTCACCGTGTGGACCGCCGACGGGCGCGTCGTCGTCCAGGTGCAGGACGGCGGCCGCTTCAGCGACCCGCTCGCCGGGCGCCGCCCGCCCGCCCCGCCCGAGGTGGGCCACGGCCTGTTCCTCGTGCACGCGCTGGCGGACCTCGTCCGCGTGCACCACGGCACGGACGGGACGACGGTCCGGGTGCACGTCGGCTGAGTGAAGGTATACCTCACCTGAGTGAGGACAGGCTAAGGTCATCGCAGCCGGGTACACGGCCCGGCCCGGCCGTGGAGACCCGCATGCCCCTGCTCGCGCCCGACCGCCCGCTGACCGCCGCCCTGCTCGACGACGACCTCACCCGCCGCCGGTTCCTCGCGGTGCTCGGGGCGTCCGGGCTGCTCACCGCGTGCGCGCCGGGCCGGGCGGACGTCCCGGCCGACGCCGGCTACCCCCGCTCCGTGACGACGCCGGACGACGGCACCGTCGTCATCGACCGGGCCCCGCGGCGGATCGCGGCCCTCAACGGCAACCGGGTGATCCCGTTCCTGCTGCCGTTCCTGTCCGAGGAGCGCCGGCTCGTCGGCTACGGCGGCGGCGCGACGCCGGAGGACTTCCCGTGGATCGCCGAGCAGCTGCGCGGCCTGCCGGTCTCGCCCGACGAGGACGGCCCGAACGTCGAGGCCTACGCGTCGTGGGCGCCGGACCTGATGATCGCCAACGGCAACATCGGCGACTACTGGGAGCCCGCCCGCGCCGTCGGTCCGCTCGTGCAGCTGCCGGAGACCGACTGGCGGGCCACCGTCCGGCTGCTCGGCGAGGTCTTCGACGAGCCTGCCGCCGCCGAGCGCACGATCGCCGACACCGACGCGCTGCTGGCCGGCGCCCGACGCACGACGGAGATCACCGCGGCCGTGGTCTCGCCCTACCAGACCGGCGGCACGCTCGGCTTCCAGGTTCTCGGCGCGGAGCTGCCGAACTTCCTGGCCGACCTCGGCGTGCGCGTCGCGCCGTCGCCGACGGCGCTGGACGGCTACGAGGACGTGTCCCTGGAGCTCGCGGGCGAGCGGCTGGACGTCGACCGCGTGATCGTCCTGAACTTCGGCGACGACCTGCAGGCCGCGCTGCTGGAGGACCCGCTCTTCCGCGCCGTCCCGGCCGTGGCCGAGGGCCGGGTCGTCGTCCTCACCGGGCAGCAGACGGCCGCGGGCTTCCCGGTCACCCCGCCGACCGTGCCCGTGGTCCTCGACGCCCTCGCCCCGCTCCTCGCGGCCTGACCCCGGCCCCCGCGAACGAAGGGACACGCATGCCCACCCTGACCTCCGCGCCGACCACCGCGCCGACGTGCCCGTTGCTGGTCGCCGACACGCCCCGGGCCTGGTTCGCCGCGCACCTCGTCCCGTTCCAGGCGGCGCACGACGACCCGGCGGGCGTCGCCGGGGAGCGGCGCCGGATCGCCGTGGCGGACCTCCTCGCGGACGACGCGCGCCTGCTGCGGGCCGAGCACGCGCGGCTGACCGCGGACGGGACCCCGCCCGCGGCGGCCGCGAAGTGGCTGGCCGGCTGGTACGCGGGCGGGGTCGCGGAGGTCGTCGGCTTCACCCTGGCCGCCGGGGCGGCGGCCCTGCTGCCCGAGACCGCGGCGCTGCGCTTCCGCCTGCACCCGGGCGGCTGGCCGGACCGGGCGGAGGTGGGCGAGGACGTCGCGGTGGCCGTGCCCGCCGGACACCCCTGGGCGGGACGGCCGGACGTGCGGGTCGTCGCCGACGAGGCGGCGCTCGCCGCGCTCGCCGTCGCCGCGCTCACCGCCGCCGTCACGCCCGTGGTGCAGGCCTGCCGGACGCTGGCGAAGGTGGGACTCGCCGCGCTGTGGGCCGAGGTCGGCGACGGGTTCGGCCTGCCCGTGCTGCACCGGCCCGACCTGCCGGTGGCCGCCGACGTGGTGCACCGGCTGCAGGAGGCCGTGCGCACCCCCGGCCGGCCGTGGCGCAAGGTGCCCGACCTGCGCGTCGCCCGGGTCCCGGACGGCTGGGCCTACCTGGGCCGCAAGGGCGGCTGCTGCCTGGCCTACCAGTGCCCGGCCGGGCCGGAGCCGGACCCGGCCCTGCTCGACGAGCGGACCCGCGCCTACCTGGAGCGGTTCCCGGCGGGCGCCGGTCCGCGGTACTGCTCCACGTGCTCGCTGCGCGACCTCGCCGGCTGCGAGGAGCGCCAGGTGTTCTGGCGGGAGCAGGAGCGCGCCGCGCGCGGCACCCCGGCCGGGTGACCGCGGACCTTCCCCCGGCCACGCCCCGTTGTTAGCCTAACCTCATCAGTGGCCAGGCAGGGTTACCTCGTGGAGGCGGCATGACGGCGGTGCACACCCCGCCCGCTCCCGCGCCCTCCCGGCTCAGGGCCCGCCGCGTCGGGCTCGTGCTCGCGCTGGCCGTCCTGCTCGCCGCGGCGGTGCTGGCCAGCCTCGCGATCGGGGCCCGCGAGATCCCGCTCCCCGAGGTCTGGTCCGCGATCCTCGGCCCGACCGGCACCGAGAACGACATCGTCGTCCGCTCGCTGCGGGCGCCGCGCACGCTCCTCGGCGTCGCCGTCGGCGTCGCGCTGGGGATGGCGGGCGCCCTCATGCAGGGCCACACCCGCAACCCGCTCGCCGAGCCCGGCCTGCTGGGTGTCAGCGCGGGCGCGGCGTTCCTCGTGGTGCTCGGCATCTACGCGTTCGGCGTCACCAGCCTGCAGGGCTACGTCTGGTTCGCCTTCGCCGGCGCGTTCGGCGCGAGCGTGCTGGTGTTCCTGCTGGGCTCGGTGAGCCGCGACGGCGCCACGCCCGTCACGCTCGCGCTGGCCGGGGTGGCGGTCAGCGCGCTGCTCGGCGCGCTGACCTCCGCGATGGTCCTGCTCGACAGCCAGACCCTGGACCAGTACCGCTTCTGGGCCGTCGGCTCGCTGGCCGGGCGCGACGCCGACGTGGCCGCGCAGGTCGCGCCGTTCCTGGTCGCCGGGGTGCTGCTGGCGCTGCTCAACGCCCCCGGCCTGAACCTGCTCTCGCTCGGCGAGGACGTCGCCCGCGGGCTGGGCGTCCACCTCACCGCGACGCGCTGGACGGGCCTGGCCGCGATCACGCTGCTCACCGGGGCCGCGACGGCCGCGTGCGGACCGATCGCGTTCGTCGGCCTGGTGGTGCCGCACATCTGCCGCGCGCTCACCGGGCCGGACCACCGCTGGCTCGTCCCGGCCTCCGGCCTGGCCGGCGCCGTGCTCCTGCTCGCGGCGGACGTCGTCGGCCGCGTGGTGGTGCGCCCGGGCGAGCTGCAGGTCGGCATCGTCCTCGCCCTGGTCGGGGCCCCGTTCTTCGTCCTGCTCGTGCGCCGCCGGAGGCTGGTGTCCCTGTGAACTCTCCCGCGAACCTCCCTGCGGGCGCGGTGTCGCCGTGACGTCCACCCTCGACCGGCCCACCGCCCCCGTCGCCGGGCGTCCCGCGCTGCGCTACCGCCGGATGTCGGGGGTGTGGCGCCCGCGGATGCTGCTGGTCACCGCGCTCGGGGCGGGGCTGGTGCTGCTCGCCGCGGCGCTGAACATCGGGCGGGGCGACTTCCCGATCTCGGTCGGGGAGGTGCTCGCGGTGCTGTTCGGCGGCGGCGACCGCTCCCAGCAGTTCATCGTGCTGCAGCTGCGGCTGCCCCGCTCGCTCACCGCGGTGCTCGTGGGGGCGGCGCTGGGGCTCTCCGGCGCGATCACCCAGACCGTCGCCCGCAACCCGCTGGCCAGCCCGGACATCCTCGGCGTCACCGCCGGGGCGAGCGCCGCGGCCGTGGGTCTCATCGTGCTGGGCGGCAGCTCGGCCACGGTCGCGGCGGTCGGGGACACCGTCGGGCTCCCGCTCGCGGCGCTGCTCGGGGGCGTGCTGGCCGCGGCGCTGGTCTACGCGCTGGCCTGGCGGCGCGGGATCGAGGGCTACCGGCTGGTGCTCGTCGGCGTCGGCGTCTCCGCGGTCGGCACGGCGCTCACCAACTGGCTGCTCACCCGCGCCGAGATCACCGACGCCGCCCGCGCGACGGTGTGGCTCACCGGCAGCCTCAACGCCCGCGGCTGGGAGCACGTGGTCCCGGTCGGGGTCGCGCTGGCCGTGCTCGTGCCGGTGGCCCTGCTGCTGGGCTTCGGGCTGGGCGCGCTGCAGCTCGGCGACGACACCGCGCGCGGGCTGGGTCTGCGCGTCGACCGGGAGCGCGCCGCGCTGATCCTCGTCGCCGTCGCGCTGGCCGCCGTGGCCACGGCCTGCGCCGGGCCGATCGCGTTCGTCGCGCTCGTGGTGCCGCAGATCTGCATGCGGCTGGCCGGGTCCGCCCGCCCGCCGCTGCTCACCTCGGCCGTCTTCGGGGCGCTGCTCATGCTGGTCGCCGACCTCGTCGCCCGCACGGTGCTGGCCGTGGAGCTGCCCGTCGGGATCGTCACCGCGGTCCTCGGCGCGCCGTACCTGCTGTTCCTTCTCACCAGGGGAGCCCGTCCATGACCTCCGTCCCCCGCCTGCGGGCCGAGGGCGTCCGGCTCGGCTACGGCGACGCCGTCGTCGTCGACGGGCTGGACCTCGACGTCGTCGACGGCACGGTCACGGCGGTGATCGGCCCCAACGGCTGCGGCAAGTCCACGGTGCTGCGCGCGCTCGCCCGGCTGCTGCCCACCCGCGCCGGGCACGTGTGGCTCGACGGCGAGCGCATCGACCGGATGCCCAGCCGCGCGGTGGCGAAGGTGCTCGGCGTGCTGCCGCAGGCCCCGACCGCGCCGGAGGGGCTGACGGTCGCCGACCTCGTCGCCCGCGGCCGGCACCCGCACCAGGCCTGGTACCGGCAGTGGTCCTCCGACGACGAGGCCGCGGTGGCCGAGGCGCTGGCCTGGACCGGCATGACCGACTTCGCCGAGCGCGCCGTGGAGACGCTCTCGGGCGGCCAGCGCCAGCGCGTGTGGATCTCCATGGCGCTCGCCCAGGGCACCGACGTGGTGCTGCTCGACGAGCCCACCACGTTCCTCGACCTCGCCCACCAGGTCGACGTGCTCGACCTGGTGGAGCAGCTGCACACCGAGCGCGGCCGCACCGTCGTCATGGTGCTGCACGACCTCAACCTCGCGGCCCGCTACGCCCAGCGGCTCGTCGCCATGAAGGCCGGCCGGGTCGTCGCCTCCGGCACCCCGCACGAGGTGCTCACGGCCGACCTGCTCGCCGAGGTGTTCGACCTCGACGCCCAGGTCGTCGTCGACCCGGTGGCGGGCACGCCGCTGGTCATCCCGGTCGGGCGCCGGCACCGCGACGACGGGCCCCGTGCAACCGCACTGGCCCGTGCCTCCGTCCAGGGGGCATGACCCGCCTCCCCCTCGCCGCGGCACTGCTGCTCGGCACCCTCGTCCTCGCCGGGTGCGCCGCCCCGGCGCCCGCCGCGACGGGCTCCCCCGCCCCCGTGGCCGGCCTCACCGCCCGGGGCACCGGCACCGTGTCGGCCACGCCCGACGTCGTCACCGTCAGCCTGGGGGTGCAGACCCGGGGCGAGACCGCCACCGGGGCCCTGGACGCCAACTCCGCCGCCGCGACCGCCCTGCTCGACGTGCTGCGCGGCGCCGGCGTCGCCCCGGAAGACCTGCGCACGAGCGATCTCGCCGTGTTCCCCACCACCTCCGAGGACGGCAGGCGGATCACCGGCTACGAGGTCACCAACCGGGTCACCGCAACGCTGCGCGACCTCGCCGGGGCCGGGGCGCTGATCGACGCCGCGGCCGGGGCGGTGGGCGACGCGATCCGCGTGGAGGGGCTGACGTTCTCCGTGGACGACGACAGCGCCGCCCGCGCCGCGGCCCGGGGCGACGCCGTGCGCCGGGCGGTGGCCCAGGCCGAGGAGATGGCCGAGGCGGCCGGGGTGTCGCTGGGCCCGATCCAGTCGATCACCGAGGTGGCCGGGGCGGCCCCGCCGCAGCCGTTCGCCGCCGACGCGGCCCGCGAGGCCCTGGCGGTCCCGCTGCAGCCGGGCACGCAGGACGTCGAGGTCGTGGTCGAGGTGGTGCACGCGCTGGGCTGACGTTCCGTCCGGGTCGGCGGGACGACCGTGGGCGCACGGTCCCCTCCGCCGGTGTGCAGGATGGGCGGGTGACCGGGACCGACGACACCCGCCGGGCGCGCCACCGGCAGCCCGCGGCCGACCCGGAGGCGACGGACCCGGCCCTGCCGATCGCGCCCGGCGGCCCGGTCGGGGCGACCGGG
The DNA here is from genome assembly GCA_026393175.1 of Pseudonocardiales bacterium. Taxonomy (GTDB): domain Bacteria; phylum Actinomycetota; class Actinomycetes; order Mycobacteriales; family Pseudonocardiaceae; genus Pseudonocardia. The sequence continues at coordinate 92 of JAPLAT010000590.1, read as the reverse complement.
GCGCACCGGGCGCCCGAGCGGTCCCTCCCGCCGCCGGACGACGGCCGGGCACCGGCGGCGACCGACCGGTCCGGGTCCGACGGGTCCGGGTC